>CANJVS010000081.1 GCA_947477755.1 Verrucomicrobiaceae bacterium
AGGCTAAGGCCACCAGTGAGATTGAGATTGCTGCCGGTGCCGGTCGAACTCAGCGCGGTGGTGCCGTTGAGCGCCGAGGCAATGGTCAGGGTGCCGCCCGTGACAGATGTCGCTCCGGTGTAGGTCAGCGTCGAGTTGCTGATCGTGGCTAAGGCGGAACCCGTCTTGATAATTGAGAGAGCTCCGCCGCCGGTGTTGCTGATGGTGCCGGTGCCGGTTGGCACAAAGGAAACCAGCTGATTGTTCGAGCCAAAGGTCAGCGAGGCTGGACTTGCGGAAGTGTTGTTGATCACGGCATTGCCTGCGGAGGTCGCAGTGAGGCCGTTGATGGTTTCAGTCCTGCCGTTCAAATCCAGCGTGGCGGTGATGGCGGCAGTCGGACTGATGACAAAATTGCCTCTGCCAATGCTAAACGACAGCGGTTCCGAAACGGCGATCGTCTGAGCGACATTGGCGACGAAGGACGAGGAATTTGTGATTGAGGCAATGGTTGAGTTGGGGGCGACGCCAGCCCCAGTAAACGCCATCCCCACATACAACCCTGCGGTGGGAGCAGTGACTGTGGTGCTGGCAGTCGAAGCCAGTGTGGTAGTGGCCGAAGTTGACAACACACCGTCGGGAATAACTCCATCAGCTGATAATTTTAATGTGCCACTGGCGATCGTCGTGGCTCCCAAATAGGCGTTGCCAGCATTGCCCAAAGTCAGGCTTCCCGTGCCCGCGTAGGTGATCCCCATCAATCCAGCAGCCGTCTGGGTGGTAGATCCTCCTGTTTGGCTAATGGCACCGTTGATGATGGTGTCACCCGAGCCATCGAAGTTCCAGTTGCTGCCTGATGTGATGGCGGCGGTAAAAGTATAGGGCCCGCTGATCGTCAGCGTCTTGCCGGAGACGATATTATTGCGAATGAATCGACCACTGGCTGTCGTGGTTGGATTTGTCCATGCACCCGTGAAGTTGAGGCTGTAGTCACCGACGAAGGACTGGATGCTATTCGTCGTGTTGGCTTCGGTGACTGGCGTGGCGATGGTTCGGTCTGCGCCGGAGGCAAAAATAGTGCCGTTATTGATCGATAATAACGTAGCGCCAAAAGCATTGTCGTGGCCCGCTCCCAGCGAACCTGCTGTGATCGTGGTGTTGCCGGTGTAACTGTTATTGCCGGAAAGAATCCAAGTGCCAGGGCTGTCATGGCTGACGGACAAAGCACTGCCACCGTTATCAGCAAGAACGCTGGTGATCTCGTTGGCAAAGTTATTGGATCCACGTAACGCGAGTGTTTTGGTAGTACCCACGTTGTTTATAAACGTGCCAGACAAAACCAGAGGACCCGAACCGTCTGCGACGATTGTCGGGGCCGCAGTCGTAGTGCCACCAAAAATAATCGCCCGGTCGCTCGTCTCCCCTGCCCCCACATAAACTAGCGTGCCTGCCGTGGTGGTCGCGCTGCCAAGTGTGATCGCCTGAGCCGCCAAGTTAGCACCCGTGGATGTCCCGACACTGGTAGCAACACCAGTCACTGTACTGTTTCCCAGCGAGGTCACGACCAGCGTGCCTGCCGTCACAGCGGTCGAGCCGACGTAAGTGTTGGCCCCGAGAAGTTGCAGGGTGCCGGTGCCCGTCTTGCTGATGTTGCTGCCGGTGGCACCGCTGATGACGCCAGTGATCGTGGCGAAGTCGGTGAAGGTGTTTGCATTGTCGTCCACCTGGATGGTGCGGGTAGCAGCGGCGAGGTCGATGGGGTTACGAAACTCCACCTCGCTGAGCGCACTGGCAGAGTTCAAGATGAGGTTTCCCGTGGTAACGAAACCACCGCTTGCCCAAGTAAGTGAGGAGGGTGCGGCAAGACTACCGATGGCCACCACGAGCTTGGCATCGTTGGCCGCAAAACCGCCGCTCGCGGTCCACGTGATTTCATTGGCATTGCCGGGCGTCGCCGTGGCCACCAAGCCGCGCGTGAAATTACCGCTGGTGAGCAACTGGCCGCCACCAAAGACGAGCGGACTGTTGGTCGGCAGCGTGGTGCCGCTGGTGGCACCGAGCACGCCCGCCGTAATGGTCGTCGAACCCGTGTAAGTGTTGGTGCCGCCGAGGAACCATGTGCCCACACCGATCTTGCTGAGGCTCGTCCTGTTGGCGCCGTTGTCGGGGAGGATGTAGTTGAACTGGCTGTCACCCGTGGAGACACCGCCGAGAGTCAGCGTTTGAGGCGTCGATGCCGCACCAGCGCCGAAGAGGACGGTCTTTGCTCCCGTCGCTTTGTCGAGGATGAGGGCAGAATTGTTGCCCGAAGCATTGGCAATCTGACCACCGGCACCGGTGAAACCGCCGTTAAAAGTGAAGAGACGGTCGATGCTCACCGAGGTGGTGCCGGTGTAGCTGATGCCTGCTGTGGCAAGGCCCGCGAAGACAAGGCTGGCGGAGTTATTGGCGTCGGAAAGGGTCAGGTTGCCCTTGCCGATGCTGCTGGCAGTGCCGTAATTGGCGAGAATGGGAACATTCACCAGTTTCGCCGTGGTCGTCAACCCTGTGCCAATCGTGGTCACGCCCGAGTAGGTGTTCAGGCCGCTCCAGGTGGGGGAGCCCGTCGTGCCCGTCACGCTCACGCTGAGCACACCGCCGCCGTCTTCCATGATCCCGGAGAAAATACCCGCACCAGTCGTGACGTTCCCAACGGTGAGTGTTGCCGTGCCGGTCGTGGTCCTGATCGTGCCTGCACCATCGAGACTACCGATAGCCACGCCTGAAGACACTCCGTTCAAATCGAGAATTGCACCCTGACGAATGACTGTTGCAATGCTGGTCCCACTAAGTCTGCCCGTGCCCGAAAGCTGGACGGTTCCTTCATTGATCGTGGTCGCGCCGGTCTGGGCATTGACCGCATTGATGACCAGCTTGCCCAGGCCGTTTTTGGTAAAGCCACCTGTCATCTCAGATTGAAAATTAGTGTTCAATGTAAGGGTGTCTCCCGCTGCGTCCGTTCGGATGACTATGGTGCCCGCGCCAACACCTGAGGAGATCAGGCTGCCGTTCGATGTGCCGATCGCCGCACTGACTCCGCCGGTCACGAGAATGTTGCCTTCAGTCGCGGCTGCGCCCAGATTGATGGTTAGTTTACCAGTCAGAGTCAGCGTCTGCGCGGTGTCGATTTTTAGTGAGGAAATTGTTACGGCAGGTTGACTGTATGACCCTGTGAGCAGGTTGTGCTTGGCAGCAGTCAAGACTGTAGGTGCCGTTGTGAAAATCGCGCCCGCAGCGGAATAAGTCGGCGCGACCACGAGTCCACCTACGCCAGCCCCGATGCTACCATCTGAATTCGCAAAGTTACTTCCATTAAGATATAGGTGGCCGCTTCCCGGAAGAGTTGTCGCGGTGGCAGCTGCAAACCCTGAATTGATTGCAACCGTGCCAGTGCTGCCGCCCGTGGTATCGAAATTGACCCCTGAAGTCTTGGCCACAGTGCCAAGACCGGTGAAAATAAGGTTCGTCGCTGCCGGCGAGGCGCTTGCCGCTGTCAGCTTGACGGTGCCCGCTCCCGCTGTGGGTGTCAGTGCGCCCAAGGTTTCCGTGGTGGCGCTGCCACTGAAACCGAGAAACTCCAACGTGCCGCCTGCTGTGAGTGTGGTGGCGTTTGCGTTAAAGATGATTGCACCCGTTTGATCAATCACCGTCGAAGCAGTCCCGGCATTGGCTTTGATTTTCAAGGTGCCGCCGGTGACGGTGGTGTTGCCTGTATAGGTATTGACCCCAGCCAACTGCCAGGTGCCCGAATCAGCTTTCACGAGTAAGGTGGCGGCTGTGCTGTCCACGATAGCCCCGTTGATGGTGTTGGGCCCCAAGACGGTGCCGCCGATGCTGGTGCCGCCCAATGTCAATGTTTTGAGACCACCGCCAGTGGCCGTGAATGGCGCAGTGAAGATCACTGGGGCATTGAAGGTCTGATTGGCATTGATGGTCGCACCGCCAGTCGTGCCTGCGAGGTTAATGGCCCTGCCGGCAGCAGCTGTGAGACCTGCTGCAGTGGCTGCGGTGGTGGTGCCAATATTCAGCGTCCCAGCCACGGTGGTCGCGCCAATATTGATCGCTGACGCGCTGGTTAGGAGGATAGAGCGAAAGTCGGTAATAGCCAGAGTACCCGCCTGGATATTGACCGCGCCGTCCAGCGTGCCGGAGGTGCTGCTGAGAGTCAAAGTACCAGTGCCAGCCTTGGTGAGAACGTGGTCAAAGGCGGCGGCCGAAGCGGTAAAGGCACCACTGATGAACGTGTCACCTGTGCCATTGATGGTCATCGTTCTGGCGGCTGCATTGTTGGCCTGGCTCCAAAAGGCACCGGTGAAGGTGAGCGGACCGTTGAGATTGTTGGTGAAGACGCTGTTGCCAGTGGCGGTTTGCACCGGAGCGGTCGAAAAGGTCATACCATAGCCATCGCGACCATTGAAGGTCGTCGTCTGACCTTGCTCAAAGGCGAGGATGCCGAAGGTCGCCGTCTGATTGATGACGCTGCTACCCACCGCATGGTCTGCAAAAATGGAATTCGTGGTGACCGCGCTGCGCACATAAACATTCTTGCCGATGGCCGGGGTGTCCGAGCGCACCTCAAGAATGGCACCGGTATTGCCATTGAGGTCAATCGTGGAGCTCGTGGTCGTTCCCGCATTCGTACCAAGCACGGCTCCCGATCCGATGCGCACCGAACCACCCGAAATGCGAAGTGTGCCGGAAAAACCCGTGGCATCCGTGGGCGCGAGGATCAGTGTGCCGAGGCCCGCTTTCTGAACGGAACCGGCACCCGAAAGTGTGCCCGTGATGGCATAGTTGCCGATGCTGCCCGAGACAATACCTGAACCAAATGTCGTCATGTTGGTAACCGCAACCCCGCCGGTGGCCACATTGCCGAGCGTCAGCTGGCCGAAGGCGGAGGTGACACCCGTATTGACGCTTCCGGTGCCGACCACTGAAGTGAGTGAGCCCGATAGAGTGTTGTTACCCAAACTCATCAGTGCAATGCCAGCGGTCACCGAGGACTGACCAACAGCCACATTACCCATGCCGCTTGCGCTGCCGTCGCTGATCTGAACATTACGTGCCAGCGTGAAGCCCGTAGTGTAGCCCCCACCAAGCATAAGCGATCCTGCAGAATTGGTGCCGGTGATGATGACTGTGGAGGCGTCCAAACCCAGTGCTCCATTACTGTCGATGCTCAGCGTGCCGGAATTGATCGTCGTTGCACCGGTGTAGGTGTTGGTCGCATTGGTGAGCCGGACCGCACCGCGACCGGAGGAAGCCGTTCCCGTCAGTGTCAGCCCTGTCGTTCCAATGAGCTGAGAAGCGATGATAGAGTATGTGCCGAGATCCGCAGTGATATTGCCCGAGGTGAGATTGAGATCACCACTGGTAAGTGTGTAACTGTTGCTGAAGCGCAGGGAGTTTGCCAGCGAGCCTGTGCCAAGCGTGATGATCTGCGGACTGAGGAGGATACCCGGGTTTGGAATGACACCAGGAAAGTTCAGATCATCCGTTGATGTCGGCGCAACACTACCGCTCCAGTTGCTCGCGGTGTTCCACAATAAGTCCGTGCCGCTGCCTGCCGACCATGAGACATTGGCGGCAGGCAAATTCAGAGGTGAAACCAATTGCCAGGCAACAACCAAAACGGTCATCAAGACATCAAAAGAGACATAATACTGGCGGAATACTTTCATGAGGTTGCGATAGCAGGCAGAAGACAAATAGAATTTGTCATTCTAACAGGCCGCCCCCCCTTTGGTATCCCCCGGAAGAGGGATTTTTCCAATACCTAGCCCTCGACCGACACCAGACCCATCGCATAGGCGCTCCCCAAAGCTTCCGCACGGTCCGCGACATCGAGTTTGGCAAAGATTGACTTGAGGTGGCTTTTGATGGTGTGTTCGCTGATACCGAGAATGCTTCCTATATCCTGATTCGACAGACCTCGCCCGAGATGCCTGACGACCTCCAATTCACGCGGACTAAGCGGCGGTGACCGATCCCTTGAATTAATGTCTGGCTCCGCCGTAAAACAAGTGCCTCCAACAGCAACTGATTTGATAGCCCCCACGAGCGTGACACGGTCGGTTGATTTCGACAGGTAGCCAGCCGAGCCAACCCGACGAGCGAGTTTAACTTCGGCAGCACTGGCATTGGCGGAAAGCATGATGACACGAATATTCGGCCATTGTTGCAACAGGGTTTCGAGAGTGCTAAACCCGTCGCTACCCGGCATGCGAACATCAAGAAGTATGATATCGGGCAGATGCTTGGCGCACACTTGCAATGCCTCCATCCCAGAGGATGCAGTGGAGATGCTGGAAAAACTCGCTTCAAGGCGCAACATGGCCTCTAAACCCTCGCGAACTATGGCATGATCGTCCACTATCAGCAGCTTTAATTTCATACCTTCGGCGACTGTGTTATTATATTGAAGTGAATGTGACTCCTGACCACCATTCGCAAGTGTGTTTTTTTCGCTGCTGAGTGAATGAGCGAATCATGAAACGATCAGTAGCTTGTAATTCCGAGAATATTGCAATGCAGTAGAACAAATTTAAACGCACTTCGATGTCAAACATATCGGTCAAGCTTCCAAGTCATCCGGACGCCTGAGAACGTGAAAGACGAATGCAAACCTGAGTGCCACTCCCCATTTCACTAGTGATCTCAACGGTGCCCCCAAGCCAGCGCATCCTCTGGCGCATGCCTTCTAAACCGAAATGCCCGAGTCGCGTATCCGGGGCTAACGACGGAGCAAACCCCTGCCCATCATCCTTAATGAGCATTTCAAATCCGGTTGTGGTGTAATTCAAAAATAAGCACACCCGAGTTGCCCGACCATGTCTGAAGGCGTTGCCCACAGCCTCCTGCATGAGCAAGAGCAGGCTGCCCATCACATCACGAGAAAGGGTAAATATCTCGCCCTGAGTCTCCACCAGAACAGCTCCTTGTGGCCAATGATCCATGGTGCATGCAGCATGACGTAGAAGAGCGGAAAAATCATCCATTTCTCCCGCCATCTGACGCAGGCCCCATAAGCATTCTCGCAATCCACTCTGAGTTCCGACAAGCGCATTACGAGCAGCGGTGAACTGCTCCTGCGCAGCGGGGGAAATGTCGCCCAAATGAGCCACTGCGGCCTCCAGACGAAAGGCCGCCCCGGCGATCATTTGCTGCAAACCATCATGCAAATTGACCGCCAGACGATGCCGTTCTTGCTGCGCCGAATGAAACTCCAATTCCGCATCCCGATGATGGCTCATGACAGTCTCCAACCGGGCAGCACGCAAGCGTAGACTGCGGCGGAGCGTGAAGCCCCAGATAAAGACAATCAGAAACGCAAAGAGGGAGGCAAGAAGAGCCAATGTTAGATGCTGCGGTGTCCACCAAGAAGGCTTCTGCAACACACGCACATCTTCAGGGGAACGGAGCCAGATGCCGAAACTGGCCACCTTAGGCATACTCGGAATGGCCGAACTCACAAACACCGTCTCGCAGACTCCTGTCAGTTCCAACTCCGAACCTTCAACCCAAGAATTCACGACATTCTCGTCCGCTGAATTTATGGCAATTAAACGCGCAGTGGTGTTCGCACTTCCCATGTCGATCTGCAGGTGCATGGTGTTTTTTGCGTATGCGGTGTCGATACGACGCAGGCGACCACGGAGTCTCACAAGACGCCCATCGAAGTCACTCTCCACCACACGACTCCACTCAATCACTTTCCGCGGTTGGAACAACTTTTCGGCTGTGGTAAAGACGGCCTCAGGCACCCTTTCGCTGCCCAGACTTCGGACAATAGCACCATTCATTGAAGCTACCATTCGTGACATGTCCACAAAACCGGCAATTTCAACATGCTCACCTACAGTCACCGCAGCATCAGGTGCCTCGATTTTTACTCCGACACCGCCTTTCTGAACAAAGAAAAAGTCCCCCGGCGAACTAAATGTGACGATCCCTTGAGTGACACAACGGTGCGCATGATTTCCTAACGGTGAAAATGGTTGCAGGCGATCCAAAGTAACCCGCGAAACGTTTTCAAACGGGTTTTCCCTCGGCGGTTTTAGCACTTCGATGTCATTCGGTCCGGCAATTCTGATCCGCAATGCCACCATTTCCGCGCGAAAGTTTGAAATAGGGGAAAAAATACCGCGAACTCTTACTTCAGCATCAATCAGTACTGCAGCGTTAATTTCAGGCCATTGCTCTACTAATACCTGAAATGTTTGGCCCTGCGCCTGCAATGCAAGACTGATTCTGTCCCTCCCCGCATGGGGCGCTCTAACGTTTTGAATGACTCCCTGGAGTTCTATTCGCTGGCAGTCCTCTTCCCCTGATAAAAGTCGCTCTGTCGCCACATTTCGCGCTACAGGCAGCGGCTTGGAACCTAAACGTTTGAAGTGCTTTAAAACGACAATGGGAGCGTATCCGCCAGGATGACTCGCCCCCTCCACCTCCAACTCATCACCTATGACGATTCGTGCGAGTCTACCATCATCACCCTTCCATATTCCAGCATCTCTCGCGATGGACACCTCCACCCATATACTCTGCATGCCATCATCAAGCACCAGCCACTGGGGCGATGCGCTAAACTTATCCCGCAGAGTGACAATTCCACGCACCTTCACCGGCAATGCCCTACGAGCATCGGCAATTGAGAGCGCCCGAATGTCCGCGATTTGAAGGAGTTTTTTTAATTCCTCACCGTCAGGAGTCACTGCATATACCAAGTCACTTAAGGAAACTAAAAAGGCGATGTAACAGAGGATTCGCTTCATGGAATGACAGAGAACGTCGTATTTTCCGCCAGCCAAAAAGATGGAACCACTAATTCTGCGAACCTCACATACATTTCTGGTCATAAGTGGTGTTTGCTACTCAATAAACTCTATCTATTGAGTGGGGAAAGAGGGTGGGTAGAAAAAACCCCACTCCGTGAGGAGTGGGGTATATAATCTGGCAACGTCCTACTTTCGCACAACCTTTCGTCGTACT
>CANJVS010000082.1 GCA_947477755.1 Verrucomicrobiaceae bacterium
GAACTCTTTGCAACCAAGATGTTCAAGCCTTTGCCACTTTCGTTTTATCTGGCGGTGAACCGTTCAGGCAGCCATTGAGAATGAAGGCCAGGCCGACCACCACCATGAACAGGGAGAAGAACTGCCCCCGAGTCAGTCCCATGATGCCCAGCGCCCCGGAATCAGGCTGACGGACAAACTCCAGACTGATGCGGGCAATCGCATAAAGAATGAAGAAGAGTCCGCTGATGATGCCGTGAGGCAGGCGTGGCCAGCGGAGGCGAATGAATAATAAAATGGCTGTCAAAAAGAGCCCTTCACCGAAGGCCTCATAGAGCTGTGAAGGATGACGCGGATGCAGCATGGAATCGAGAGCCGCTTTACCACCGCCTGATTTTTCAAAGAAAGCAATGATGTCCGGACTGTGCTGAAGTTCTGGTGGCAAGGACACAGGCACCCCGCCCTGCTTCACAAAATCCTCGTGCAGGAGTTCTGTCGGGAATTTCACCGCCCACGGCACGGTCGTCACGCGGCCAAACAATTCACCATTGATGAAATTGGCGATGCGCCCGCAAAAAATTCCCAGTGGCGCGCCGCAGACGAGGGTGTCGCCGATGCCAGACCAGGAGATTTTGTGCCGCCATGAATACCAGAGGCAAAACAGCGCCACTCCCGCGATGCCACCATGACTGGCCATGCCGCCCTGATGAATCATGAAGATCATCCACGGGCGCTCCACGAAGCTGTCCCAGTCATAAAGCAGGATGTATCCGACGCGCCCTCCGAGCACGACACCGAACAGTGCCACCAAGGTGATGAAATCCGCCACCTGCTCCGGCTTGATCTCGGAAAGGCCGCGCCTGGCCAGAAAGAGCATCACGCGGTAAGCGAGGTAAAACCCAAGCACATAAGCCAGCCCATACCAATGCAGCGCGATGCTTTCAGTGAGACGCAGAATGTGCGGGCTCAAATCGTGCAGGTAATAGGCGGGGCTGGTGGTCATGGTGGCGGCGAGTCATCGTTTCGGCGGCGGCTTCCGGCAAGTGAAACCACCGCATGATCAGGCTGAAAAGACGCCTGCGAAACATCCGCCCAAACGATGATGAAATCAGTGCTGTCAGGAGTGGCCAGGGATTTTAATTGCCGGGTGGCAGTGCGTAATAGGCACATTCGGCAAAGAAGAACTCGGCCATGTTCAACTTCGAGTAATCGTAATGACGGATGGCACGTTCAATGACGTCGCGTCCTGCGCCGTCTCCGGCCAGAGCAACGATCGCCGCACCCGCGAGCGGATTTCTCATCAGCGTTGCTTCATAGTTTTTGCGCTCACCGCGCAGGACACGATCACCCGTTTCAGACTGTTTCCTGGCATCGTCCTGCGTCTTTTGCGGGAACCAGGCGCTGTAGACAGCCCGCCAATTGGCATTGCCGAAGACCTTCTTGTCATGGTTGTCAAATGTCGCAAAGGCCTCGATGACCGGGCGGGCGTTCCCTGCATTGACGGCAAGACCCGCGCGATACTTTGCCCGAATGGACTCATTTTTTTCCATACCCAAAAGTTGAGCCAGAGATGCCTGCGAACCGACATAGATCCAAAGTTGGGAATTATCGATGTTCTTGATGGCTTCCCGGTCCAAGGGATAACCTTCGGCGCATATTTCCAGGCGCGTTTTGTCAGACTTGGCCGGACGCTCGACAAGGGCCTTTTGATACCTTTCCAGCCAGACGAGCTCACCCGTCACTTCATGGGTGGCACGAAGCATGAAGAGATAGCGGACCGCATCGCGGAACAGGTGGCCCTGAAAGCCGCCTCGAAATTGGCCTTTGAAAGCTCCATCGCAAGGCGGTTGCCAGCGGGTTGATTCCATTGTTTCAGCGACTTCTTTGACCTTTGCCGCGATCTCGCGGCGCTCATCGGGCGTGGGGATAGCGCTTTTGAAATAGGCGTGAAGACCATAGAACCAGGGATGCATCTGATCGTCTGAGCTGAGGGGGTAATGACAGGTGCCGTCACTGCCAATGCCGCGGGCGATGAAACCGGGCACATCAGAAACCGAGGCACATTTCAAAAGGCCCTGCGCCAGTCGCCGCGCCTGCACCCGATCGGAAGGATTTCCGCTGCGGCGGGCACGCTCGCAAACGGCAGGAAGATACAAACCCGTGAACATCGGCCCGTTCTCAATCGGACTCCACCAGCCAATGGCGTTCGGCTTTCCCAAAGCACAATCTTCCGGCGTCGGCAGAGCGCCGACATAGTCGTGAATCACGCCATACTTGTCGACGAACCTGTTCCAGACTTCGGAGTGAGCCTGCTCAACGGCCTCTGAAAGCAGGCGCTGTTGTGCCTGAAGCCGGCATCCCAGAGCCATGCCGAGAAACAAGAGTAGACAGAATCGGGTTTGATATGGGAGCTGCTTTCTGAACATGCGAGCTGGAGCTAAACACGCCCGCTTCTCGAGTGCCATCCCAAAAGCCTGCATGGCACTACTTTCCGCAGGTGTTGCCTGAAGTTTCTGAAGTTGATCATTCAGCTTCAGGCCTCAGCACAGCGGGTCAAACTCACGGCGACATGATCGGTGCCCGGGAGGATGCGCTTGCGCAACTCGATGGTCACGGAGTTGACGCCAAATTCAGCGAGCAGACAGGCGGCCATTTCGGCGATCAGAGTTTCAATGAGTGAGCGCGGCCTTTCCGCCGCCAGGGCGCGCAGGCGCAATGCCACGGCGGCGTAATCCACGGTTTTTGTTAGCTCATCATGCATCGCCTCAAACTTGCCAGGCAGACGCAGAGTCACCTCAGCACTGAGTGTTTGCCAAGCGGCGCGCTCTTCATCTGGCACACCGATCCGCGTTGGCAGTTCCAGTCCACGCAGGTGGATACAGTCATGGGTTTCAGCATTCATTGTTAGCGTTTCTTGCCTCCATTAAGCTCTTGCAGATGCTTGTCATAACCCATCTGAATGAAACTGAAGTCACGGCAGTGGGCTTTGGCATCATCGAGGGTAATGAAGTCGTAGCTCAGCAGGTGCAGCAGGCTGTCATCAATGGTGTGCATGCCGTCGCGCCCGCCAATCTGGATCAGGCTGGGGAGTTGCTGCAGACGTCCATCGCGGATGCAGCCGGCGATGGCATTGTTCATGGTCATCACTTCACTGGCCATGACGCGCCCTTCACCATCGGGGCGGCGGATCAGGTGCTGGCTGATGATGCCGCGCAGGCAGTGACTGAGCTGGGCCGCCACGTAGTCCTGCTGCTCTTTCGGATAGCTGTCGAGGATTCGCGTGATGGTGCTGGGCACGTCCATGGTGTGCAGGGTGCTGATGACCAGATGGCCTGTCTCAGCCGCCGTCAGTGCCGTGCGTATGGATTCCAGGTCACGCAGCTCGCTCACGGTGATCACATTCACATCCTGGCGCAGTGCGCTTTTCATGGCACGGGCGAAATCGTGTGTGTCAAAACCCACCTGCCTCTGGCGGATCAGACCATGACCATGATGGAAAACAAATTCGATGGGATCCTCGATGGTGACGATGTTGCAGGAGCGCTCCCGCGCGATGGTCTGGGTCATGCTGCACAGGGTGGTTGTCTTGCCGCTGTTGCTCACACCGGTGATCAGGATGAGTCCGTCCTTCATCTGGCAGAGACGCTCCACGGTCGGACCATGGCCGAGTTGTGTCAGGTCGGGGATGGTGTCAGGAATGTAACGAAAATTTCCCTCGATGCGCCCCATGGCAAAGCAGGCATTGCCACGGAAACGTCCGAGGTTTTCCACCTCCATGGCAAAATCCAACTCCCAGTCCTCTTCCAGCTTTGCACGCTGAGTGTCCTTGAGCCCGCCGAGGACGAGTTCACGCACGTCCAGCGCATCAAAGACTTCTTCCGTCACGGGAGTCATGCGTCCATGCAGACGCATCATGGGTGGAGCTCCCGGCGAAAGATGCAGATCAGAGGCCCCGGCCTGCATGGCCATGGAAAGGTATTCGATAAGATCGTACTGGCGCATAGGAGTGAGGCGGGGGCGCGAGTAAATCCGCCACACTTGTGCCTGTCGAGCGTGGATTCACCCATCCTGCATGTTTTCAATCGATCAGCGGTTCCGCCCCCCGAACTTTCTAGGGACTCACGACAAGAAAGGATGAAACACAGGCTGAGCTTCGTTATGATCGGCCCCGCCATGACGACCGAATCTCCTGTCACCATCCGCCATTATCGTCACGATGATCTGCACAACCTGCGAAAGATCACTGTGGACTCCTTCGGCAGTGTCGCCCTGGATCAGATGCTGGAGGATCGGCTCGGCATCTGGAACGGCCGCACGTGGCAGGAGCGCAAGGCGGATAACATCGACGAAGACTGCACCGCCAATCCAGCTGGCTGCTTCGTGGCGGAGCGTGATGGTGTGATCCTCGGCTACATCACCACACGGGTCGATCAGGTAAACTCCACGGGCCTCATCCCAAACCTTGCCGTGGTCGAGCAGGCGCGCGGACTGGGACTCGGCAGACGCCTCATCCATCATGCCCTGGACTACTTTCGGGAAAGCGGATTGAAGGTGGCCAAGATCGAGACCATGGCCTCCAACGTCGTCGGCCAGAATCTCTATCCCTCCTGTGGTTTCGTCGAGATCGGGCGCAAGGTCCACTTTGCCCAGAGATTGTAACACAGTCGCCTTGAACAAACCGACTCCACAGCCGGTCAGTGCAGCCATCCAGAAAATAATCCGCCATGAAAACCAGCCGCCTCACTCTCCTACTCTGCGCCATCACCACGTTATTCATCAGCAGTTGTGTGAACCAGTTGGAGAGGCGCATCACCAGCAATCCGAAGATCTACCATTCCCTCTCCAGCAATGATCAACGGCTCGTGCAGCAGGGCCGCATCCGTGAAGGAATGACCAAGGAAGGCGTTTTCCTGGCTCTTGGGCATCCCGATCAGGTCGCCAACGGACGGCAACAAGGTGCCAACATCGAAAAATGGACCTACTTTGGCAGTCGGCCAGTGTACATCAACAACTACAGCATGGGCTACGGCGGTATGGGATGGGGAGGCGGCATGGGCATGGGATGGGGAGGTTACGGCGGTCGCGGCTACGGCTACAGCCCCTATGGGTATGGTTACAGCCCCTCCGTCATGTATGTTCCCTACAAGGCAGTCAGTGTGACTTTTCGAGGCAACCGGGTGAGCGAGTACCTGACAGGACCCCAGTGATTCAAACCCGCAGCATCCGCCGCCGAGAGTTGCTCTGTTACTTTTGGATCCAGCCGGTTCGAACCATGGAACTTAAATCCTGGTCTCAAGTTTCAGGTTTTACGTTTCAAGTTCTCTGAATCAAGGCGTTACGACATACTGCCAGCACACTCAAAAGGTGAGGTATGCAGTGTCCACCAATCGTTGGCTTTCACGTCGTGAAACTTTGAACCTGAAACTTGAACCAGGATTCTAGGTGGAAAGCTTGGACAACCAAGCCTCAACAGAAGGCCCTCAGCCTTTTATTTCGCTTATGGATTTCGTCTCGCACCACTTGGTTGTTTACCGTGTGGGAATATCCGCAGCAACCAAAGCCATCCCTGAGCTTCAACACTGAGGAGATGGCTTGACCCCGCAGTGCGCGGGGTTCTACTGATCAACAGTGCCAGGCTGATTAGAGAGTTACTTCTTCTCAGGCACCGCTGGATTGGCATCAGGGGCTGGTGCTGGCTTCACTTCGGCTTTGGGCAGCGGTGGGATGGCCACAGGTGGAGTGGTGACACTGATGGGAGCCTGTGGTTTAATCTCCGGCTTGGTGAAGGATGGAACAGGAGCAGGAGCTGTCGCAGCACCCGGAGTCGCTGGAGCAGTTGATGGTGCTGCACTTGCTGGCGCTCTAGCTTTCACTATTTCACTGCGTTTCTTGAGCAGGTTGTTGACGGTGTACTCGGAGACTTCATACACCCAACCGCCAAACTTTTGTTCCTTGGCGAGCTTGTCTTCCTTGGCTTTTTTTGCCGTTGCAAATTCCTCGTCCTTTTTCTTCTTATCCTCAGCCTTCTCGTCCTTAACCGGCGCGCGGACCTTGGGGATGTTTGCACTCACGGCGACGCTAACAAAATATTTGTCACCGCCGTCCTTGGAGACCTTGGCCACCTGTACATCATAAGCAAAACCGTCAAAGGTCGTGATCTTGACCTTGCTGGCCCCCTTGAGCAACTCGGCGGCTTTTTCCTTGCCGTTCACATCATTGAAGGACGGACTGGAAAGAATGCTGCTGGCCGGGAGCTTGGTTGCATCAAGCGACTCGCCACCCTTGGAATCCGCGAGGGTGAATTCCGCGGCGTTTTCGTCGGCGCGACTAACCTTCCATGAGTCCTCAGCCTTGGGAGAGGTGACGGTGATGTCCTTGATTTTCTGAACATCAATGAAGGCTTTGTCGACCCAGTTTTCAGGTTTCGGTTCCAGATCAAAGAAGGTGTTGCTTACAACCCAAACGGTCTCTCCATCATCCGGGACGCGAACCAGGCGCTGGTTGCCACCCATCATCGGCGTGCTGGTCTTGCCTCCGGCGATTTCGACATTCTCTCCAAGCACCATGGCCGCGAGAGGTTTGTCAGATGATCCAAGTAATTCGAGCTGGGTGCCAATGCCTTCCTTGCCATCTCCCGGTGCCTTGAGCTTGCGTTTCACCCAGGCTCCCTTGCGGATCTCCTGCTTGCTGGCGATTTTTTGTTCACGAAGATCGGCCAGAGCCGCACTGAGTTTGTCGATTGAGGCGGGGTAACCGCCACGCTCGGCAACGGTGGCGGATTTGAGGTCATCAGTGATGGCAACAGTTACCGAGGATTTTTCATCCTTGATAGCAAATTTGCGCACAGCGGTGATATCCAGACCGGGGAGCAGTAGATCGCGCTGCTTGGTGCCACGGCTGGCGGCGGTGTTGAGTGAGGCACTCTGCTGTTTTTGGTAGACCACGGCCGTGCCGATCAGCGCGCCGAGAACGATCAGGAGGAGAAGGATTTTCTTCATGAATGGAATGGAGAAAGAGGTTTCGATTGAGTCTTTAACATCAGACGGCCGCAGTTCTCACACGGCGGCGAATCGCGAGCATCAGGCCCACGGCAACAACGAGCAACGGAACGCCAAAAACATTCAGAATGGTGATGACGGCTTCCGTGTAGTCGATGTCCTTGTTTTGTTCCTTCTTGGTGTTGCGGATCTCGCGCTGAACCTGCGTCTGCTTTTTCATCAATTCTTCGAGCTTTTTAATCTGACCCGGATCAGCAAGCTGGCCGTTCTTCACACGCAAGGGTCCCATTTCTTGGGCGATTTTGTCCATTTCAGCCTGACGCTCGATGAGCTTCGGACGGAACTGCTTCTCCACATTCTCACGCAACTCATCCATCTTGGTGAACGGGCGCTGAGTGGAGGCGCGGCTGCGCACCTGAAGGAGGTCACCGCCGCCGGCGAGCATTTCCACTGAATTCAAAACGAGTGGCAAGTTTGAATTCGTGGCAACGAGTCCGCCAGTCATTGGATCCTGCTGCACGCAGAAGGCGTCATACATCATGTCGGCATCTGAGAAGAGAACGACAACGCCTTCAGTGCTCGTGGACTCCTTGATCGTGCCATCATCAACAGGTTTCGATTCATCTTTTTTGGCTTCAGGTGCTGGTGCCGCTGATTGGGGCGCTGCAGGTGCAGGCGGCGTGGCGGCCGCAGGTGCTGTTGGCGGCGTAAGCACTGAAGGAACGACCGCAGGCGCTGGCGCAGTAATCGGCGCTTTGGGTGTTGCAGGCGTTGGCGCTTTCGCTGCAGGTGCTGCTGCAGGTGCTGCGGCTGCCGGTGCGCCGGGCTTTGGAGCATTGGCATCGTCTTGAGCGCCGCCACCTTCTTTAGGTGCGGCGGGTCCTTTGGGTTTGCCACTAGGGAAAGCGGTCTTGAACTTACCGCTCAGACGCACGGCCAGGATTTGTTTCTTGCCGCTTGGTGTGAAGCTGGTGAGATTTTCACGACGCAGTTTTTCCGCCTCAGCAGTGTCGATCATTTCGCTGGCTTCCGAGGAAGTCACCAACGTTGTGGCTTCGATGCCATCTTTCTTTTCAATATCAAATGAACCTGCGGACATCATGAGCAGGGTCTGGAGATCCGCAGTGACACGATCGACCTTGTTCAATGCTTCCTTTGGCAGGCGGAGTGCAGTTGGATTCTGGCGACCCTGAATCGCGGTGCGGTAATTCACATCTGCAACGACGCTGCTCTTGTTGTAGGCGACACCCCAGGCCTTGAAGAGGTTGGCGAGATCGGAGGAGGGATTGATCACACTTCCGGGCTGGCCGGTCATCGGATTCTGCTGACCACTGTAGGCCTGGGCGATCCAACTCTGCGGGTCAACGAGGCCGATGACCTTGCCGCCTTTGAGCAGGTATTGATCAATGGCGTACTCGGCGGACTCAGTGACATCGGCGGGATGCACGACGATAAGGACATTCACATCGGAATCGATGCTGCTGGCGCTCATCGGGATGTCGCGCACCTCATAATCCATGCGCAAGCGCTGGACAAAAATCCAGGGTGCCTGCCCTTTCTGCTGCTGGTACGGATACATCGGAGAACCCATGATCGGCATTCCGCTCATCACGCCCACGACCGTTTTTTTGGTGGCCGACACTTTCTGGATGGCGCGTGAGATGTTGTATTCGAGTGCGGTCTCCTCATTTGGATTCAGGAAAGGCAGCACTTCTTTTTTGCTGCCGGCATGGATGGCCATGCCGAGGTAGATGTTGTCGCCTTCCTGATTGACCTGCATGCCTTGAAGATCGTCTTCCCGCGCCTTGTCCTCGTCTTCCGAGTTTGGATTTGGAGCCAGTTTTTCAAGGTTCAGCTTACCCTTGCTCGCCTTTTGGAATTCCAGCAGGAGATCCTGCACGGTGCGGGCATGTGTCTTGAGCATCGGCGGCATC
>CANJVS010000083.1 GCA_947477755.1 Verrucomicrobiaceae bacterium
GCACAGGGCGGTTTTGGCCGCATGGTGCTGGGTGAAACCTGGGTCAGTCACTGGGGCAAGCACCGCGCCGAGGCCACGAAAGGCATCCTTGAGCCATCAGCGAAAAACAATGCCGTTCTGCGCGGCGTGGCGGATTTGTTTGGCACCACAGATGTGTATGAAGCGTCTCCTCCGGCTGATTCGGTGATTCTGGTGCGCGGCCAGGTGGTGGTCGGGATGGACCCCGGCGGTGCGCCTGCAAATTACCGCAAGAAGAACCAGTCAGGCATCGAGCAGGAAGTCAATGAACCCATGATGCCCATCGCCTGGACGCGTGAGGTGAAAAATGAAACCGGCAAAACGAACAAAATCCTTTGTACAACCATGGGGGCGGCCACGGATCTGACCAATGAAGGCCTGCGCCGTCTTGTGGTGAATGGAGTGTATTGGGGCCTTGGCCTGGAAGTGCCTGCTTCGGCGGACGTGAGCCTGGTGGGCGAATTCAAGCCGCGCATGTATGGCACAAAAGACGGCGAGGATCTGAAGGATCCCCATCGCTTCAATGCCTTTAAGCGCGGGGTAAAACCAGCGGACTTGAAATAGCCTGCTAACGCGATTTTTTTTTCAAAGGGTGGCCGTGTTGCCACCCTTTGCTGTTTGTGGAGATCTGAACTCTCGCCTAGCCTGACGCTCCATGGCAAATCTCGGCAAACTGAATCGACTCAAGGTGCTCTACAGCACACCTCACGGCATTTATCTGGACGGCGGCGACCACGGCGAGATCCTGCTGCCAACCCGCTATATCCCACGGGGAACCCAGTTGGATGATTTGCTGGAAGTCTTTGTTTATCGCGACTCCGAGGATCGAGTCATCGCCACGACCGAAAGGCCGCTGGCCTTTGCCGGTGAGTTTGCCTCGCTGGAAGTTGTCAGTGTAAACCGCCAGGTCGGTGCCTTTTTAAATTGGGGGCTGCCAAAGGATTTACTGCTGCCTTTCCGTGAGCAGCTTGATCCGGTGCACGTTGGTCAGAAAGTTGTCGTGTTTGTGATGTTGGATGAGCGCTCGGACCGGATCATCGCCACGGCGAGGTTGAATCGTCACCTGAGCCGCCAGCCGGTGCCCTACAGGCAGGGGCAGGAGGTCAGCCTGCTGATCACGAACCGCACGCCGTTGGGCTACAACGCTCTGGTTGGTAAAACGCACATGGGCCTGTTGCACCAGGGACGCGTAGCCACGCCTCTTCAGCCTGGGCAGGAGATCAAGGGCTACATCGCCGCCGTGCATCCGGGTGGGAAGATGGATCTGAGCCTTGATTCATCCGGTTACCAAAGAGTGGCACCGCTCACCGAGCGTATCCTGGAGGTGCTGAAAGCCAATGGTGGTCAGCTTGATTTCGATGATGACAGTCCTCCTGAGCGGATTCGCGAGACGTTTGAAACCAGCAAAGCAGCCTTCAAACAGGCTTTGGGGGCTTTGTTTCGCCAGCGTCAGATCCGTTTTACCCGTCCTGGCATCGCCTGGGTCGATGTCCGGGAGCCGACCGGCACCGACTGGAAACCGGGTGAAAAGTCATAGAAACTGCGGATCACGAGGATTTTTTAACGATTCAGCAACTTGTTTCAGGCGTTTTGCCACCTGTTTTGGTGGATCGAAATAGCCGGATTCCCTGTGCACAGGAGAGCCTGATGAGATGAAAACCGGCATTAGGATGAAAGGACTGCGATGTCGCGAGGCAATCGTATTTACATTGAACAGTCTTCCTGACAAAATGCACTCAAATAATGGAAAATACTTCTGCCATTTTGCTGGCTCAATCAGCGGGAATTTACAAATGATTGAAACTCAACTTTCTAAAGCCATGAATCATCGCGCTTCACCTCTTCTTTGTTATCTGCGCCATCATCGGCACTGGATGACCCGCCTGCTTACAGCCCTCATGGCGATGTGGCAGATCGGTCAGCCTCTGCAGGGGGCAACGATTAATTGGACCGCAGGCAGCGGTTCCAACTTCAATTGGGCAACGGCCGGTAACTGGAGCACCGGGCTGCCTCTGGCTACGGACGATGTCATTTTTGGTTCGCCCATTCCCAATCCCGGATCTTTGGCAAGCCCCGGCACAATCACTCTTGGCACTGGTACGGTGGCCAATAGCTTGTTTTTCCGTGACAATTACACTCTCTCCGGAGGTGATCTGGCGCTTGGAAGCGGTCTGGTTCGTGTGGATGCCGATTCCACGATCGGTTCCTCATTGACCGGTGCCGGGGGGCTTAACAAAACGGGGGCAGGCACACTCACTCTGCTTGGCGCTAATAGCGGGCTGACTGGTCCCGTGGCCGTTAGTGGTGGCGTTCTCAAAACATCTGGTAGCGCGACACTCGGCACAGGTCTGTTGAATCTGACAGGCGGCACTCTGGCGCTTGAAAGCGACACAGGGTTGAATTTCACCAATGCAACGACGGTCTTGCTGAACTCGCTGATTCTTTCAGGCCGCCAGTCTTCAGGGGCTGGTGTCACGCATACGCTCGGCACGCTAAGCATCGGACCTCAGCAATTCAGCATTCAATCAGGTGCGAATGTCGCGAGCGGAACGGCGGGTCTGACTTTTGGGGCGACCACTCTCACCGGCAGTGGTACGGGTTTCAATGTGGGGACAGGGGCAAACCTCACACTGGGAGCCATCGCCGGTAATTTCAATTTCTTCAAATCTGGTGCCGGCACGCTGACTCTCGGCGGCGCCAGCACCCGCTCTTCCGGGGCGACCTATTTGACAGGAGGCACCACACTGCAGACGAATGTGTCGGGCTTTGGAACAGCCGGAGCGACGTTGACGATGACTGGCGGCAGCACTCTCGATTTGGCGACGGATGTCACGACGAACACTTACCCGGTGACTTTTCTTGGCAGCGCCACCGTGATTTCAAATCGCGCCACAGCCGGGGCTGGCATCATTCATCAATTGGGCGCCCTTGCATCGATTGGCAGCAACACCATCACCACGGGGAAGGGTGCCAATGTTAGCAGCGGTACTGCAAGCGTGACGTATGCTGCAGCCACCACTGCCGGGGCGACAACTTTCTCTGTTGCCTCAGGTGCCCTCCTGACATTTGGCAGCACGCTAAACAACGTCGGCTTTAACACAACCTTCACGGGGGCTGGAAATTCGACAGCCAGTGGTGCCATCAGCGGTGGCGGTGGCGTCATCATGAATGGCACGGGCATCCTAACTCTGTCTGCAGCCAATACTATGGGTGGTTCGGTCACAATTAATTCGGGTACCGTGCAATTGGGCAATGCAGCTAGCTTGGGGGCTGCGGCCACGGCCAGCCCCGTTCTCACAGGCACTGGCATATTAAGCGTCAATGGCGTCTCGGCCTCAGTTCTGTCATTTTCCGGTGTTAGCGGCACGATCATACAGAACAATCACGTCTCAACCGCTGGCGTGCTGGCGGTGACGCCTGGCGGCACCGCCAACTCCACCATTGCGAGCACGATCCGCAACGGATCTACCGGGAGAATGGGGATCACGGTGAATGGTACCGGATCGCTCACGCTCACCGGCAACAACACCTACACGGACCCCACCATACTGACTCAAGGGAGATTGAATGTGAACAGCACCACCGCTCTGGGGGCTGGAACAGTGACCCTCACGGCTGGTATGATCGACAACACCAACGGTGGAGCGATCACCCTCACCAACAACAACGCTGCGACTGTGGGTGGTAATTTTACATTTGGTGGCAGCAACAGTCTGAGTTTTGGAAGCGGCATCTTTACCGCCGGAGGCACGCGCACGGTGACATTGGCTGGAAACACCGGCAGCACCCTGACAACGGGCAATTGGGTCAATAACTATGCCACATCAACCACCACAGTGAATGCCCTGCCAGATTCCAATTCGACACTGAAAGTTGCAGCCTTCAATTCCACCAGCACGGCTACTCCAGGCACCATTGCCGGTAATGGTAATCTCATCATTACGGGCGGCATCACTCCAACGGTTCCAACCGCCAGCAGCATGGTCTTTTCCAATTCCGGCACCATCACTCTGAGTGGCACCAGCACCTACACAGGAGCCACCACCTTCAATAGCGGCACCGTGGAGCTTGATGCCCGCACCAGCGCAGCTGTTCTAAATAGCGCGAGTTTGCCAACGTTCGGCGGCGGCACCTTCATATATCGTGGAAACACCGCCAGCGGGGGATCAGTTCAATCGCTGGGAAATGTGACACTCGCCGCAGGCGGATCTTCACTGCAAGTGGTCGGTGGTTCAGCTGGCACAACCATTTTAAACCTCGGCACGCTCAGTGGCGGATCTCTGGCTGTATCCCCTCAGGCGGCCTTGAATGTCCGTGTTTCAGGAACCGGACCTTCCGTGACCACCACCAGTCTTTTCTCAGGCCTGACAAATGGACTCATGGGTGCACGCGGAGCGATCACTTTCACGGATGCTTCCGGTGTGACACGCTTTGCCACATTGACGACCAGCAATGCGGCCACGCCATTCAATCAGATTTCCGGTCTTACCATTGCAACGAGCCTTCCTGCATCGGCATCGGTAGCTACGACCAATTATATTTTGAACAACGCAGGCGTCACAGTGACCGCTGCTCAGACTGCGAATGCCCTGCAGCTCAACAATACAAGCACCCTGCAAACACTGACAATTAACAGCGCTCAGTCGTTGACGCTGAACAGTGGTGGACTGCTCTACACGGGCACAGGCGGTTTCCTTGTCGCGGGTCCAGGTTCTCTGCGGAGCAATGCAACGACGGCCACGGATTTGATTGTTCACAACTTCGGCACGGGTGGTCTTGAAATCAGTTCGGTCATCGCCAACGGCACCGCGACCGCCACGCCACTCACTCTCAATGGCCCCGGAACGACGACGCTTTCAGGTGTGAATACTTATACCGGCGTTACGCTGGCCAGTGGTGGTGCAACTGTTAGCATTGCTGCCAACTCGGCACTGGGTGCTCCGGCGACAGGGGCGGCCCTGACACTCAACAATGCCACCCTGCGGGCCACAAAGACCTTAACCCTTGATAATGCGGGGGTAAATATCCGTGCCATCACGCTGGGTGCGGGCAATGGGACTTTCGATGTCACAGGAAGCAACATCCTGACCGCTCTTGGCGTGATCAGCGGTGCGGGAAGTCTAACTAAAACCGGAACAGGAACGCTGTTGTTGAGCACGGGGGTGAACACCTATTCGGGTGGCTTTACCCGAATTCAGCAGGGGAATCTTCAACTCGGTGGTGCGGCGGGTTCCATTGCAGCAGGAAACATCGTGGTGTTGGGCAGTGGTAGTATCTCCGGCACGCTGGTTTTGGGTGATGCCAGTAATGTGAAGGCGCAAACGATTGCCGGTCTGATGACTTCCGGAACTGGACCCTCGAATGCCGTTGTTGGCGGTGGTTCTGCCAGCAATTCCACGCTGACCTACACTGGAACGGTGGGCATCCCGAGCACCTTCTCTGGCACCATCGGTGGGGCCGGGACGAATCAAAACAATCTGGCAATGACTGTCTCTGCGGGCATTCTGACATTGAGTGGTGCCAACACTTACGCGGGTGGGACAACCCTTTCCGGCGGCGTTTTGAATATCAATAACGCTTCCGCGATTGGCACTGGGACATTTACCGTTTCCGGCGGAACCATTGATAACACCAGCGCGGGGGCGCTGACCTTGGGGAATAATGCCATCGCCCTCAATGGCAACCTGACCTTCGGAGCTACACAGAGCCTGAGCTTTGGTGCCAGCAGCACGACAACAATGGCGGACAACCGCACTGTGACTCTGCTCGGGGGCGCGGCGAACGCGAATTCGCTGACCCTGGCTAACTTCAATGTGACGGTTCCGAATAAGACACTCACCGTCAGCCGAGCTCAGGGATCGGGTGCCGTTTTGAACATCGGAACTCTGGACCTGAACACTGTCACTAGCGGAACTACAAGCATCAGCGGCAACGGGACCGTCAACATCACCACCCTGCTCAAAGCCACGGCGGCAGCGACTGCCTTCACCTACAGTGGTTCTGGAATGCTCACCATCGCTGGCCTCGCCACCTATGGCGGACTGACGACATTTAACGGTCCCGGCACTGTGAAGCTCGGTGTAGGTGGAAATCTGCCCCAAGCTTCCGGATTGACTCTTTCCAGTGGTGCTACTTTTGATCTGAATAGCCGGAATCAGATCGTGGATGGAGCTTTCACGCTGACCGCTCCGGCTACCATCACGAACAACGCCATCGGAACGCCGTCCACACTCACCGCGACGAATATTGCCGCCGCCAACACTGGCCACCTGGCAGGCAATTTGTCCGGTAACTTTACCCTGACTGGTGCAGCGGCTTCGATGAGCGGCACTTACACGAACACCAGCAGTCTCTCCTTCACGAATAATGGCACGGGAGCCTTCACGGTGAGCGGCAACGTCTTGAATGGCGGCAATGTGACCTTCAATGCAAACAACGCGAATGTGTTCACTGTTTCAGCACCACTGGTTAATCCAACCGGACTGATCACCAATTCCGGTACGGGTGCTGGTGCCACAACCATCAGTGGGAATCTCGGGGCGAATGTGACCGGAATCGTGCAGAACAGCGCCACCTCCTCGCTTATGCTCATGGGCAATAACAGCGCCTTCAATGGCAGCATCAACGTCAGCGCCGGCACCCTTCAGGTCAGTGAATTGAACGCAACATCTTTGAACCTCACGGGCGGGACGCTCTCGTTTGCACCCAGCGCTGCCAATGCAACAATGACCTTCAACGACGTGGGTTCCACGTCCTTGATAAATGGCATCATCAACATGGCTGGATACGCCACGGGGATTGGAAATCTGGTGAAAAGTGGCTCTTCCAATTGGGTGCTCGGAGGGGGCAATGCATACAACGGTTCCACGACGATCAATGGCGGTTCTGTGCAGATTGCTTCAGGTGCCATCGTTCAGGTCCTGCCTGACCGGACTGCCTTGACCTTGGCAAATGCTGCAGGGGTCGCGCTTGATCTGAATGGCAAGGCTGAAACCATCGGCTCTCTTGCCGGTGGCGGTGCATCGGGTGGCAACGTTTCTCTTGGTGCGGGAATGCTGACCACAGGTCGGGATGGAACCAGCACAGCCTATGCCGGGGTGATCAGCGGCACGGGTTCTGTGACAAAGATTGGTAACGGCATTCTGACCCTGTCTGGCGGCAACACCTTCAGCGGGCAGCTCACGCTGGCGGGCGGAAGTGTCGTGCTGAATAAGGCGGGCGGCAGCACCCTCGCCAGCGGTGTGGATGTGGCTTTGACCGGCGGTTCGCTTGTGGTCAACACATCACAGACAATCAACCGTCTCACCGCTATGCAGAATTCGGTGATCAGTCTGGCTTCCGGTGCCACGTTGACAAGCAATCACGCGGCGCTAGCGACTGATCTGCGCAGCGCCAAGATAAGCAATCTGACACGTGTTGTGGCGGTGCCTGGCGGCACGCAGGGGCTGGTCGTCGGCATGGGTGTTTCCGGTGCAGACACGGGTAACCCTGTCCTCGTCGGAGGCACATACATCGTCCAGATTTTGAGCAATAATCAGATTTTGCTAAACACCAATCCCATCCGCGCTGAGCAAAGCAATTTGGTCTTTGCTTCGGTGGATAAGCTGGGTGCCTTCATGGGTGCCGGTGACTGGGTCAAGAATGGTGCTGGTGCGATTTTACTGGCGGGGAACAGCACTCTGGGCGGCACGATGACGATCAATGACGGCACCGCCATTGCCGGGGGCTATACATTCGGCGGACGCAATTTCATCCAGGACACCATCGGGAACTCCACGGCGGTGGTGCTCGGCACGACAGGTGCTCCCAATTTGAATATGGCATCCAACGCCACCAACCTTCTGGCCTACGAAAGGATCGGCAGTCTGGCGGGGGGCAGTACGCTGGTCACAGATGACCTGCCTGCTCCCACGGTCAATATCTCAGGCTCTTCCAGCACCGGCGTGCTTGCATTGGGTGGAAACAACCGCAGCACAACCTACGATGGCAGAATTCGTGGTGCCGTGGGCAGCTGGCTGATCAAGGAGGGCACCGGCACATTCACCTGGAACAATAAAGATGCCCTGACCTTTGGCGGCACTCTGCGTGTGGATCAGGGGGAAATGGTGGTCGCAGGCAGCGTCGGATTGAATCCCAATGTCGATGCCGTGCTGAGCAATCAAGCCGGAGCCAAGCTCACCTTGAACACTACCGATATTGCGGGTGAATTGATGCCGTTCATCACCGGCGGTGGCCGTGGTGCCTCACGCGTGTTTCCGAACGGTGTGAAAGGGGCTCTTTTGGGGAATTTCATCAACGGGGGCGCCTCCGAAGTTCAGATCGGAGCCAATGGACTTACCCTCACGAACAACACGGCGGGTGCGATCTTTTCATTTGGTGGCAACATCACGGGGGCCGGACCTTTGATCAAGACAGGCAACAGCACCCTGGAGTTACTGGGGGTGAATTCCAATCTGGGTGACACTCAAGTGAAGAGTGTGGCGGCCAACACGACGAGCACACTGCGAATCGGCGTTTACAGTGGCAGTGCCGGAGTGGGCGCAACAGGTGTCGGCGGTTTCGGTCAACTTTCTCCCAATTCCTCACTTGGCCTTGTTGCCTTCGATAGCGGAGCAAATGGAAACGTGGTGGTGGATCTCAACGGCTCCACTCAAAATGTTAACTCGCTTTTCTCCCGCAATGTCAACGGATCAAAGATCATCAACATGGGCGGCGGCACCATCAACATCAATAGACTCACGGGAGTGAACGAGAAGTTTGACGGTCTTTTTGTGGGTCGCGGAACAATCAATGTGA
>CANJVS010000084.1 GCA_947477755.1 Verrucomicrobiaceae bacterium
CGCCCAATGGTCCCCAACCCGGCGACGTCATCAAGGTCGGCCACGTGCTCGGCTACTTGCTCGCTGAAGGCGAGATTGCTCCGGAGGTTTCTCCAGCAGATTCAGGGAGGCCAGCAGATTTCATTCATGGACAGAATTCGGTGGCTCCAGGGAAACGGGAAGGAGTCAACTTGGCAAAAACCAGTCCCTGCGACCAACGGAGTCGGGTTACCCCCATTCAAACCCAACCACCCGCCAGTCCCCGCGCCCGTCGTGCTGCCAAAGAGCACCGCGTTGACCTCATCACACTCACACCCACTGGCAAAGGCGGTCGCATCCGCGAGCGCGATGTTCTGGCAGCTTCCACCAACTCAATGCCGACCTCCACGCGTGAGGTTCCCATCACCTCAACGCGTCGGGCCATTGCCACGCGCATGGTCAACAGCCTCAGCAACACCGCGCCAGTCACCATCACCTGCCGTTGTGATGCGACGAATCTCGTGGCGCTGCGCCAGCAACTCAAAGCCGGCGGTTCCAGCATCCTTCCAGGCTTCACTGACATCATCGCCAAGATCACCGCCAGCGCCCTGCACACGCATCCGATGCTCACTGCACGCTGGGACACGGATCGGTTGCTCATGCCTGAGCAGATCCACATCGGCATCGCGGTAGACACCGACGCGGGCTTGCTGGTGCCAGTGCTGCGTGATGTTGTGACCACATCCCTGACCGCCATCGCCGCCCAGTCCAGACAACTCATTGAGGCTGCACGCGCAGGCCGTTTGAGTGCTGCTGACATGCAGGGCGGATGCTTCACCATCACCAACCTCGGAAGTTTTGGCATCGAAGCCTTCACGCCCATCATCAACTATCCGGAAGTCGCCATTCTAGGCCTTGGAGCCATCCTTTGGGAACCTGTCGGTCTCGAAGACGGCACGCTTACGAGCCGCCAGCAAATGACCCTCAGCCTCACCTTCGATCATCGCATCCTCGACGGCGCTCCCGCCGCCCGCTTTCTTCAAACTCTGCGCCAGCGCATGGAAGAACCCTTTGCCTGGCTCTTCTGATTGAACTCCCCCAACAACTGATTATGCAAGCCAATCTCAAAGACCAAATCGCTCTCGTCACCGGAGCGGCCAACGGCATCGGCAAAGCCATCGCAGACCGCTTCGCCGCAAATGGAGCCACTGTTTTCTACACCGATGTCAATCAGGCCTCCGCCGAGGATGCGGCAAAGAGCGGAGGCGGTCACGCACTCGCTCTTGATGTCACCCGGCCCGATCAAATCAATGCCGCGATGCGCACCGTGATCGAACGCTGCGGACGCCTGGACATCGTCGTCAACAACGCAGGCATCAACACGTTCGCGCATCGCGTGACCATCGATGAGTTTCCGCGTGAGGAATGGGATCGCATCCTCGCCGTGGATCTCACCGGTCTGTACGAAGTCAGCCGCGCCGCCGCAAAGATCATGCGTCCGCAGCGCCGTGGTCGCATCATCAACATCTCGTCCATCGCCGGGGTTGTCCCGCTGCGCCTGCAATGTGCCTTCACCGCCGCCAAAGCCGGCGTCAATAATCTCACCCGCGCCATGGCCATCGAACTCGGCAGGGACGGCATCCTCGTCAACGCCATCGCCCCC
The DNA here is from genome assembly GCA_947477755.1 of Verrucomicrobiaceae bacterium. Classification (GTDB taxonomy): domain Bacteria; phylum Verrucomicrobiota; class Verrucomicrobiia; order Verrucomicrobiales; family Verrucomicrobiaceae; genus Prosthecobacter. The sequence goes on from CANJVS010000084.1 coordinate 1,622, forward strand.
GGCTCCATCATGACGGATGGCACGCGCAAGTTGTTCTATTCAAAAGACGGACTCTTCCATGAAAACGTCCAGCGCCTGATCGATCACATCCCTGTCGGCCGCCCCGGCAACCCTGAGGAGATCGCCGTCGCCGCACTCTTCCTCGCCGCACCCGAGAACACCTTCACCACCGGCCACATCCTCGTCGTCGATGGTGGCTGGACGGCCGGCTATCACCGCGACTTTTGAACCGCCCGGCCTGACAGATCAAACGGCAGGCGCTTCCTTTTTGAGGTGGCTGCTCAAAAAGCGGTCTGCCGAAAGAAACAAAAAATCATCCGCGTTTGGTCACTGGTATGACCTCCTACCACACAATCTTTTCATGCATGATCTCCACCGGATCAGAAAGACCACGGCTGAATGATTCAGATCAGAATTGCGGTGACCTCTCTGAATCTGCGGCAGGCAAAAAACAAAAACCATCTTCGGTGACCTAACCTGAATCACTCGCAACTCTCCATGAACATCACCGCACTCGATCGGCCCGCTTCCCTTGTTGAACGCGTCTGTCAGCAACTCGCCGAACTCATCCGCGGTGGCAGCACTGAAGAAGAGCGCTGGCTGCCCGGCGAGCGCTCCCTGGCTGAGAAGCTCGGAGTCAGCCGCACCGTTGTCCGCGAGGCGACGAAGCGCCTGGAGCAGCAGGGCATGCTGGAGATCCAGCACGGCACTGGCATCAAGATCGTGGACCGCCTGCACAGGCCTTTGAATGATTCGCTGACCCTGCTGATTCCGGACATGGCCGACCGACTTCAGCAACTCAATGAGGCACGTCTTTCCATCGAGCCTGATGCCGCATCTTCTGCCGCGCAACGCGCCACCAAAGAGCAAATCAAGACCATGCGCCGCATTCAGACACAGCTGGAAAAAGCACCGGACAATGCCGCCGCCATCGAGGCTGATATTGCTGCGCATCATGCGATAGCAGACGCCAGCGGGAATCTGATTTACCGGCTCATCCTCGATTCGCTCGCCGAAATCGGTGTCACCAGCCGCCTGCGCACCATTGGCCGCATCGGCAAGAAGACCGCCATCGAGCACCATGAAGCCATTTTATCCGCCATCGAGCGCCGTGATGCCGAAGTCGCCCGCGAGGCCATGCGCATTCACATCCTTGCCGCAGGTGAAGACATGGATTTGCCCGCTCTTAAAACCCGTAAGGCCAAGTGAGTTATGAAGTCTCTTTTTCTGTCCTCAATTTTTTTGTCTTTAATCTGCTGCATCAATTCGCACGCTGACGACACCGCCTTCTTTGAGTCGAAGGTTCGACCGCTGCTCATTCAGCGCTGCTACGAATGCCATTCGCAAGACAAGAAGCTCAAAGGCGGCCTTGCCTTGGATTCAAAGTCCGGATGGCAGACCGGTGGAGATCATGGCGCGGCGATCACGCCCGGTGATGTGGAGAAAAGCCTCATCATCAAAGCCGTTCGATATATCGACTCGGATCTTCAGATGCCCACCAAAGGCAAGCTGCCTGCGGAAGAGATCGCGATTCTGGAACAATGGGTGAAGATCGGGGCGCCTGATCCGCGCGCCGCAGAAGTGGCTGCGGCAGTTAAGAAAAAACACACGATTGATCTCAATGAAGGCAGGAAGTTCTGGGCCTTCCAACCTGTGAGAAATCCGAAGTCTCCGCTTGTGCGGGATGTCACATGGCCGCTCGATCCTTTGGATCATTTCATTCTCAAGCCGCTGGAAGCCAAGGGTATCAAGCCCGTTGCTGATGCTGATCGCTACACTTGGCTCCGTCGCGTGAGCATTGATCTCACGGGGCTTCCGCCAACAGAAGCCGATGTGCGGGCCTTTGAGCGCGACATCACGCCTCAGGCGTTCGAGAACGTGGTGGATCGTTTATTAAACTCCAAAGCCTTTGGCGAACGCTGGGCACGGCACTGGCTCGATCTCACCGGTTATGCTGACATGATCGGCACGTCCAACAGCGTCTATGCCGAATATGCGTGGCGGTATCGCGACTACCTGATCAACGCCTTCAATGCCGACAAACCCTTCGATGCGTTCGTGCGCGAGCAGATCGCGGGGGATTTGATGCCTGCAAAGTCTGTCGAAGATCGCGCCGAGAACATCACCGCCACCGGCTTCCTGATGGTGGGCGACATCGAGATTGTGAACCCCGACAAGGCCAAAATGGAGACCGATCACATCGACTCCCAGATGATCAAAATCGGCCAGACTTTCATGAGCATGACCCTCGGCTGCGTACGTTGCCATGATCATAAGTTCGATCCTATCGGGGTTGAGGACTACTACGGCATCGCCGGCATGCTGCGCAGTTCACCCTCCTCGCACAAAATGCCGGACATGGGCGTCTGGAGCACGCTCAACAGCACCGTCCTGCCAGAAACCGCAGCCCAACTCGCTGCGCGGAAGAAACTCGAAGCCGAGAACGAACAGCACATTGCCAGCCTCAAGACGGAGCAACAAAAACTCACTCAAGAGAAAACTGATGTGATCAAACAACTCGCTGTGGCTGGAACTCCCACAGATTCAAAAAAGCCACAGATTGAAAACCAATCGGCTGGCCTCCCTGAATCTGCTGGAAAACTTGCTGGAGAAAAAGAAACCCTGACCAAGCGTCGCGACGACCTCGACGCTCAGATCAAGAAGCTCGCCGACACCATCAAACACGCCGAGTTCTTCAAGGACAAGACACCAAAGGCTTTCGCCATGAGCGATGGTTCAAAGCCTGCTGACATGCCGATCTACGTGCGCGGCAATCCGTATGCGCCGAGCACCGTCGTGCCGCGTGGAGCGGTTCGCGTGGCTTCGTGGGAGAAATTTCCGGCCATCCCTGCGGGCCAAAGCGGACGCCTTCAACTCGCTGACTGGCTTGCGGATCAGCGCAACCCGCTCACCGCCCGCGTGACCGTGAACCGCATCTGGCAAAAGCTCTTCGGCACCGGCATCGTGCCCAGCGTGGACTACTTCGGCACTCGTGGCGATGTGCCGACGAATCCTGAACTGCTCGATCATCTTGCCACGCGCTTCATGCGCAGTGGTTGGTCGCAGAAGCAGTTCATGCGCTCACTCGTGCTCAGTCGCACCTATCGAATGAGCATCGCGAACAACGTTGCAGCGATGAAGATCGATCCCGAAAACAAACTCCTCTGGCGCATGAACCGCCAGCGCCTTGATGCCGAGGCTATGCGTGATGCCTTGCTCGCCATCGGCGGAGAACTCATCCGCGACAGCGGCGGCCCCGCGCTCGTGCTGGAGAATCCAGCGAACTGCGGCGCACTTGCCTTGAAAGGTGTCAATCCGCCGAATTATGCGCACAAGATTCCCCGCCCATCGCAAGAGTTTGAGCGCACGATCTACCTGCCAGTGCTGCGCGGTGCCAGCGCCGGCCCGGATCGATTGCGGACCTTCTTCGATTTCGTCGATCCGGCGGGCATCGCCGGACAGAGAAACCAGACCGTAGTGCCCACGCAGTCGCTTTTCCTGCTCAGCAACGACCTCCTCCGCAAACGCGCCACCACGCTTGCCGACAAACTCATCGCCGCCCAGCCAAACGAACTCGCCCGCATCGAAGCTCTCTGGCTCCGCGTCCTCAACCGTCCCATCACCAGCAGCGAGCGCGAAGAAGCCACCGTCTTCCTCGGTCACGTGGAACCGCTCATCAAAACCGTCAAAGGACGCCCGGCTCTCGACTCCATCAAGTGGCGCGAGCTCTGCCACAGCCTGCTCGCCTCAAATGAGTTCGTGTTTCGTTTATGACAGAAAGATTGGAGACAGAAATATCCAATCCGTGAGTCTCAAATCTAGTTGTCTTTAGATTGTATGCCCATCGTCCCATCCATCAATGCCAGCCGCCTCTCTCAAAAGGAGTTTGGTGGGTTGGCCTATGAGGTGATGGACCATGTTTTCGCGATCCACAACGACTTCGGCCGTTTCTTTGATGAGAAGATATACAAGAAGGAACTGGCCGCGCGAATGAAGGGGGTTCAGTTGGAGGTGTTTGTCGATGTTGTGCATGGCACGTTCTCCAAGCGCTACTTTGCCGATGTGATCGTCCGCGATGGCGGGTTGTTTGAGTTCAAGGCTGCCGACGCCATTCATCCCAAACATCGTGGGCAGACCATCCATTATCTGCTGCTCTTCGACCTCGCTCACGGGAAAATCATCAACGTGCGCACGGATGAGGTGAAACATGAGTTTGTGAACTGCCATGGTCGTTTGGCCGACCTTCGAAATCCCATCATCACCGATAAAAATTGGGATCGGACCACGCCAGGTGCCGAATCCTTCCGCGATACGCTTACTGCGCTCATTCACGCTCTGGGCACCGGACTCGATCTCGCCCTGTATGAAGAGGCTTTGGAGCACTTCTTTAACGCAATCCAGCCCCTCGTTTCATGTGTGCCCGTGTTTGGCGAAGGTGGTCATCTTGCCGATCAGCGCATGAGGCTCGTCACCCCTGAGTCCGCGTTCAAGCTCACCGCTCTGTCCGATCCACCGGACAACCTCCACGCCCACGCCCACGCCCGCAAACTCCTGCGCCACACACCACTCAAAGCCATCCACTGGGCTAACCTCACTCACGACCAAATCACACTCACCACCATCCATTCCTAATTTTTCTGTCTCAAATCTTTTTGTCGCCATGAACTCACTCATCACCCGCCGCCAACTTCTTCAGCGCACCGCTTGCGGCTTCGGTGCTCTCGCCTTGCAAGACATCGCACGTGCGGCTTCAAATCCACTCGCAGCACGCATCCCCGGCATGTTGCCTAAAGCCAAGCGCGTCATCTTCCTCTTCATGGGCGGTGGCCCTTCGCAGATGGATCTCTTCGATCCGAAGCCCTTCATTGAGCGCAAACACGGCCAAAAAATAGATTCTCCTTTGCGCAAGGAAGTCACCCAGGTCGGCACGGACCAATACCTCGCCTTGAAGGCCATGGCACCGGTGCGTCCGCGTGGACAAAGTGGCATGATGATCTCTGATTTGATGCCGCACCTTGCCACGGTGGCGGATGATATTTGTCTCCTGCGTGGCATGAGCGCTGACAATCCGCAGCACGCAGGTGCAACATTGCAGTTTCACACTGGCACCTTTGCTGAAGTGCGTCCTTCGATGGGCGCCTGGGTCAGCTACGGGCTCGGCACAGAGAACGCGAACCTGCCCAGTTTCGTCAGCATTCAGGGCGGCGGAGTGCGCGAGTATGGTTCTGCATTCCTGCCTGCGATTCATCAAGGTACCAAGCTCACCGTGCCGCTCGATAGCAAATCATTGCCTGTCGAAAACTTGCGCAACGTCTCCGAGAACGACGCCATCCAGCGACAGCGCATGGATTTCATGGCCCGCATGAATCGTCGTCTCGTTAGTGATCTGCATGGCGATTCGAACATGGAAGGCATGATCCAAAACATGGAACTCGCCGCGCGTATGCAACTCACCACACCCGAGATTGTGGACATCTCAAAGGAGAGCAAAGCCACGCTCGATCTCTACGGTGTCGGCGGCAAAGACACGAACACCTTTGGCCGCGCCTGCCTGCTCGCTCGTAAACTCAGCGAGGCCGGCGTGCGCTTTGTGCAAGTCAGCACCGGCGGCTGGGATCACCACGGCGATATTCGCGGCAACCTCCCGAAACTCTGCTCTCAGACCGATCAACCTGTTGTCGCCTTGCTCAAAGATTTGAAATCACGCGGCCTGCTCGAAGACACGCTTGTGCTCTGGAGCGGCGAGTTTGGTCGCACGCCCTGGAGCCAGGACCTGAGCGGCAAGTCGCCCATCGAGAAGCATGGTCGCGAGCACCAACCCGAGAGCTTCTGCTCATGGATGGCCGGTGGCGGCGTCAAAGGCGGCCTAACCTACGGTGAAACCGACGACATGGGCTACCGCGCCATCGATGGGAAAGTTCACATCCATGACCTCCACGCCACCATGCTGCATTTGCTCGGCATCGATCACCTCAAGCTCACCTCCCGTCACCTCGGCCGCGACTACCGCTTAACCGATGTCTATGGCGATGTGGTGAAGGAGATTTTGGCGTGACTCCCATGATCGCGAACACTTCCTTCGGCCTCACGCGCCGCCATCTCCTTGGCCAAATGACGACCGGCCTCACCGGCGTCGCGCTTTCGCGCCTGTTCACGAACGAACTGCTTGCCGCTCCCGGCAAATCGCACTTCGCGCCGAAAGCGAAGCAGGTGCTGCAGATTTTCTGTCCCGGCGCGGCGTCGCACATGGACCTGTGGGATCACAAACCGATGCTGGAAAAATTTCACGGCACACCAATGCCTGGCGCGGATGTCGAAGTCACGTTTCAGGGCAAGAATGGCAACTTGATGAAGTCGCCGTGGCCCTTCGCTCCCGCTGGGAAGAGCGGCAAGATGATTTCAACGATGCTGCCGCACATGGCGAAGCATGTGGACGACATGGCCTTCATCCATTCGATGACCAGCCGCACGAACACGCACGGGCCGGGCTGCATTTACATGAACTCGTGCTTCACCCGCGAGGGGTTCCCCAGTGCAGGATCGTGGGTCAGCTACGCGCTGGGTTCGACGAATGAGAATCTGCCGACCTACATCGCCATTCAGGACGTGCGCGGCGAGCCGCCGAACGGAAAGGCGAACTGGAGCAACGGCTTCCTCTCCGCACAGCATCAGGCCGTTTCGATGGCAGCCCAGCAGCCGCTGCGCAACCTGGCGCGGCCGGCTTCCATCAAAGCCGATGACGAAAAAGCCACGCGCGACTTTTTGCAGCTCATCAATGCCGAGCATGCCGCCGCGCATCCGGGCAACGATGAACTCCGCGCCCGCATGGCCGCCTACGAACTCGCGGCAAAGATGCAGCTCACCGCGCCGGAAGTCAGTGACCTGGCCGCCGAGCCGCAGCACGTCCATGACCTCTACGGCACAAACGACAGCAACAAGCTCAAGGCCGCTTACGCGAAGAACTGTCTGCTTGCCCGCCGCTTCCTCGAACAAGGCGTGCGCTACGTTTCACTCTACTGCGCCTCGCGTGCGAGCGCGGTGGACGGCCTGCTGAACTGGGACGCACACAAGACGTTGAAGGCC
>CANJVS010000085.1 GCA_947477755.1 Verrucomicrobiaceae bacterium
ATCTCAATGAACTGCTCCTTTTTCAATGGAGCCGCGGCAATCATGCCGGCCGCCTGAATTTTAGCGGCCGCTGATGAGGCGGAATCCACAAGCACACCTTTCACCATGGCAAAAGTGTCACCGGTAAGTTTCACACTTTTCGCTGAATCGATTGCCTTGAGGCGTATGGCCAATGGGCGTTTGGCATCAGTTGCCAACGCCTGTAGAGCTGAGTCAAAACGATCACTTTTGAGCTTCTTAACGGCATCCAGCACCAGCGATAATCCATCCTTTCCCTCCATCAATTTACCCTCCAGAGAGGTGATCCACGCATCGTTGGTTACGCCGCCGGTTTGTTCTGCGAGAATACTCAAAGCGGTGCTTCTCACTGCGACCGAGGCGTGCTGGAGCATCGCGGTAGCCAGTTTCTGTGTCTCAGGTTTCGCAATGAGCGCGGTGCAGTATCCTTGCAGAGCCTTCAGACGAGCCGGTGAAATGGTTGAATCATCCAGCCATTTCACCAGTTTTGGAGTGATCCGAGCATCCGCATCCTGATGCTTGGTGACAATATCCAAAGACACCCGGGAAAGAGCCGCATTGGCCGAATCCAGATGCCTGGCAGCAACCCCCATGCTGAGATTCAAAGAACCAGACTCGTCAGGCACGTAACTGACCAGCATTCGCCGCAGGGCATCCGGCTGAGTTTCCTTTTGCACATCAGGCAGCGTGACAAAAGTGAACTTGTGGGCGGCCAAAAGCAGGCAGTGCTCAGTCGCTGGATCAAGTTCCTGCGACATCATCGCCCGCAATGCAGTGACAATGGCTCCTTCATCTTCGGCGGTGATTTGTTCAGGACCTCCATTCCCGTTGATCCATTCAAGCGCACGCCTTCTCACCTGAGCGTCAGACGATTGCAGGTGAGCGATCTGAGCATTCAAATCCGTCGCTGGTAACGAGGCCAGTGAAGTGTGAGCAGATGCGGTGGGGTGCTTTGATTTGATCCGGTACACTGCGCCAAGCAGGTCTGACTTAGCCATCAAACTGCTGGGACAACCAATGCGGAACCAGCCACCGGTATCGATCAACAATAGCGAACCATCCCGCGGGTCTTCCATAACGTCGGTTAGGTGGATATCCGGATTGTGGAGCTTGAGGAATTCATTCTCCGTCGCCTTGTAGGTTGCTCCGTCCGGTCTCAGTTCCATGCGCACCAAACGCTGGGTATTGAAATGAGTCACCATGAACTGCAGTTGAGCGCGAGTTCCCCCGGCGGCTTTGATCGCTGATGGAATGCGGTTGAGGTCCGCGCTGTGCCAAAAACAGGAACCGCTTACCGCCACATGGCCAAAGTTATACATCACTGGCATGTGCTCCAGAGTCCGCGGCAGGTGGGCGATGGCTTTAAGCTGATCTGCACGTTCATAAACGCCGCCATATAGCCAGTGGATGATGGTGTCGCCGCGTGGTTGGTTGTAGTACAGATTTTGCACGCCGATGATGTCACCATCAGGAGTGAAATCCACTTCCACAGGATTGTCACCGCAACCAAGCGAGTGCCAGGCAACGTCTCCGCCATCCGGTTTACAGCTCCAAATCCCGCAGGCCAGCGACTCATCCACAAGTTTGCCGTCCTTCTGGGCGACCTTGTGGCCTTTACGGCCATGACACCAGTACAGGCGACCGTTAGGGTGCAAAAATGGACCATGGATGTCAGCCGCATTTCCCGTGTAATCAAAGCCAGTCACAATCTCCTCACGCTTGTCCGCCACTCCGTCCTCATTGGTATCCGTGAGCTTCCAGATTGAGGGCGGTGAGCCAACGTAGAGTGAGCCATTGAGCCAGCAGGCCCCCTGCGGGAATGTCATCTTGTCGGCAAAGATCGTGCTCTTATCGAAAGAGCCATCTTTGTCAGTGTCCTCAAGCATGAGCACACGGTTGGGCGGATTGGCATCGAGTTGCGCCTTGTTCCAATTCACACCCACGGCATCCCCCACGAACAAACGTCCCCGGTCATCGAGGCAGCCCATGATCGGATGGGTGACCAGCGGAGCTGCGGCGGCGACATGCAGCGTGTATCCTTCGACCAATTCATGCTTCGGCAGTGCGAGCGCGGATTTGCCAGTGATCGTCACGGGACGACTGGCCGAGTCAGGGATGCTGTTTCCCCGATCGGGCGGAAGATCCGCAGCGTGAGAAAACGAGCCAAGAGCGAGTGCCAATATCAGGTGCCTGTTCATACAAGGAACAGAGTACCCTCTGAAACGGCATTTTATTGCACACCGGGTGCAGGTGTGCGTGCCGGAGCAGGCAAAGAAGCAGGTGCCGTTGCCGGCGCTCCCGGTGTTGGCACAGTCGTTGGTGCTGTTGTTGCTGGCGCAGCAGGCAGAGTGGGTGCGCCGGGAGTTGCAGGAGGCGCATCAGCCGGTTTCGGTGGCTCGATCTTCGGCGCGGCCGGCATCGCCGCGATTGGAGGCGGTTCGGGTTTCTTGAAGGGATCAATCCAGTGATGCAGTTCGTGCCCGGTACCGGGTGCCCCCACTTCTTTCAGATAGGAACTGCACTTCTCATGCCAGTGATCGAGGTTGGGTGCAGCGTTTGGCTTCTCAGCGGTTCCTGGAAAGATCAGGTAGGTGACTTTCAAATCACTTTCAGGCCGGCGATACGGTGTTGCCTTGGGATTGATCGCCTTGGCCATGAACAGTGAGGCTTCCCCCATCTTCGACGTCGGCCCGTAGTCACCACAGATAGCGGGATACATTTTGTCGCCATAGATCACGACCGCGTAATCGCCGATCTGAGGTGTGTGCTTGTTTGTCGCCGCATAAGGCCGGAACAGCAGTGAGATCACAATGAAGGGATCCTTCTCGGCAATGAGGCTGCTGCGCGCCTTCATTTCTTTGACCTCAATTTCAAGTTGGCTGACCAGGGCTTTCAATTCGCGGCTTTTTTCCGCAGGCAGACCCTTGGCCGCCGCCTGCTCCTTGGCCGCCTTCAAGCGATCCTGCCATTTGGAGAGAAGCGGGTTGGGGGTCTTTGTCTTCTTCGTCCAGGCATAGCTGGTGAAAGGCTGGTAGTAATCAGACATGGAGAGGTAGTCGTCCAGTGTCGCCATACGATCACCATCAGAACCATCAGACACCACATCCATCTCGGATTGTACAAGCAGTGCTTTGCGTTTTGATGTGGGATGCGTCAGTTCCAGGATTGTTTCGCAATCAAAGAAGTTGTGCCGATCCAAAATTTTGTTCAGGCGCGTGATGTCACGCTGGATGGCGGCCGTTTTGTTTTCATATAGCTTGTGGTAGAAGCCTGACACCTTCGCCGTGGTGAGCATGGCCTCCAGATCCGGCAGCAGCGAAGGCAGTGCGGGGTTGATGCGCGTCAATTCGGGCACCGTTTGATTGGCCTTGGGCACCCGCACGCTGAGTTGGAACTCGGCCTTATAGGCATCGGGATTCAGACGCTCCAGACTGGCATAAGTCCCCTGCTCGGTCTCGAGTTTAGTTTTGATGGTGATGCCGTTGTAGAAAGTGGCCACATCCGCCTCCTTGCGCGGGATAAAAGCGTCCGACAGAGGCGGTGGCGGTGCAGGCACTTCCTTGATGACCTCCTTGATCACTTCCTTCGGCACCTCAACGCGTTTCTCAATCTCTCGCGTGATGACTTGCGTGCGATTATTGCCAGCACCGACAATCTCTTTGAGCCCCCGTTTGATCTTCCCGGCGAACGGAGTGAAGGGGATCACCAGCAGCAGCGCGATGATCACCAGAACGAAAAGCCTGATCAGCGAACTCACCGCTCCACGCTTGTGGCGTGGCTCCCAATTTGAGGGGCCAAAATTTTTTGTCAGGGGTGTGTTATCAGGCGGCAATGGCTTCATGCTGGGGTTAGAGTGTGCCTTTGTTAAAGCGCCGCCGCAAGAACCAGCGCATCAAAGCACGCGGCATAAGTCGAAACAGGGCCCCGGCAACAGCCACGCCACGACCAGGAAAAACACAAATTTTTCCGGTCCGCAGCCCCGCCAATGCCTCCTCAACGACCTGGGTCGATGGAATGCGCAGCAATCCCTGGCCACTGCGGTCGGTATCGGTGCCATCAGGGCGGCGGGCCGTCATGCTGAAATTAGTCGGTGTCGGTCCCGGACAAACGCAAGTCACCTGAATGCGCTGTGACTCCAACTCCACTGCCAAAGCCTCGCTAAAACTTGTGACAAAGGCTTTCGACGCCGAATAAACGGCATGGTCGGGCATCGGGATTGTGCCGGCGAGAGAACTGATGTTGATGATGCCGGCAGGCGCATTTGCCTGCAAACAAGGAAGCAATCCGTGAGTCAGGAGCACAAGGGCAGTTACGTTCACATCGATTTGTGCCTGCAATCGCTCCTGACTGGCGCTGGCCAGCGTTCCGTAGTCACCCAGGCCTGCATTGTTGATCAGGAGATTCAGTGAAATTCCCGATTTTTTCACCCATTCAAACAGCACGGAACGCTCAGCTTCCACGGCAAGATCAGCAACCACGAGATGCACCTCCAAATCCGGCCTGATCGCGAGAAGATTCGTTTTCACCGCATCCAAAGCCTCGATTCGTCGAGCTACTAAAACGAGCAATTTTGCCTGCGGAGCCAGTTGCCGTGCAAACTCCGCGCCCAGTCCGGATGATGCTCCAGTGATGATGGCGGTGCAGTCTTGGGTGGGAAACTTCATGCGTGGGCTTGCCTTTCGTTGTGAGGTCGGGACGATGCCAGCCCATGCCATGACGATCAACCAGCTTTCCCATCAGAATCACTTCACCACGAAGGACGGCAGCACCATCCGCAGCATCTTAGATCGCACCAATGCCGCCGTACAAAACCACTCCCTCGCTGAGGCCACCGTTCCTGTCGGCCAGCCTACCGAACGGCACTACCACAAATTGAGCGAGGAATTCTACTTCATCCTCGAAGGCCAAGGGACCATGGAAATCAATGGTGAAACCCAGCCCGTGGGGCCGGGCGATGCCATCCTGATTCCCAGCGGATCCTGGCATCAAATAACAGCCTCAAAGACCCTGCGCTTCATCTGTTCCTGCGCGCCGCCATATTCACATGATGATACGTTTTTCATCGAATAGGAAACCTCTGGCTCCTATGCAGCGGGCAATGAGTGTGGTCGTGGGAGTGACGCCAGCACCTTTATTCGCAGAATCAGCTAACGCGGGGCCGATGAATGCGTAAAGGACTGCTTGTCCCTGGTGAATACAAACAATGGACGAGACACGGGACACTGTTATTGCCGGACATCGCTACAGGCAGAGACAGCTCATTCCATTTCGAATGACAAGGTTCAGCACTGGGAACATCCCGGCCATATTTTAATGCAGACACCCTTAGTAGTGCTGTCGCAGAGGCAATGGCACTCGTGTGCCTACTGGTGTTTGATTCGATGTTCATCTGATCTTCATTGAGTCCAAGCATTTTAGCAACTCACTCCATGGGTTGGGAGTTCACACGAGTTGTTGAACGATTTGGATTGGGGGGCTTATCTCAAATTATTAAAATTACAGTGAATTTGATGAGTTAATTTTGAAATTAAAGCGGTTGGAATTGAATATGTCCAATAAAAAATCAAGTAACGAATAGTATTTTAAGTAATTCGACTAAACATTCAGGATGCCTCTCCAGACCCTTTTTGGGCATGGCGCGCCTCCCAAAGCAGGATGCCATAGCTCCTTTCCGATTAGTGCCGCTCTTTATTTTTTATCGAAATCCAGATGAATAGTGATCACCAGACCTGCAAAACGCGCCGAGGTGGGGCCTGTTGAGAACATTTTGGTATGGCAACCAACACAACTCGATCGCAGAGGAATGGCCGATGCGCGACGATAGACCGCCTTCCCTGCTAGTTCGTATGCTTCTTTACCGGCAGAAATTTCGGCGGCGGCTCTTTTCTCAAATTCCGTTGAAGGCTCGTGGTCGATGTTCATCGCCTTTGTGTTCACTGAAATCCAGTTTGCATAGGTTCCTGATGTACTGACCATCTCCTCGAACACGTCCTCCATGGCACGGGCAGGCAGCACGGATCCATCGCGCCTAAAATAGCGATGATGCATCACATCCAGCGTGGCGGAATAAACACGGTGAAGCAAAATCGCCTGTTCGCGGGCGGCAGCGACCTTGGCTTCATATTTAGCGGCCGACGGTCCGGCTGCTGACTGCGGGTCTTTTGCCTTGGGAGGCGCATTAGACGATTGACCATCCTGCCCATATAAGAACCCATTGGCCAAAGCCATGAAGATGGCGACCATCAAGAGGGAGTGGCTGCCCGCAAAAACTCTGAAAAACCCCAGTGATTGTCCATTGTTTGAAATTGATGGGATTTTCATGGGCTTAATCTCCTTCTAAATAAAACGTTCCAGCCTGTTCGCGTCTTCCAGATGTCCAAGCACCGTCGCTCAATCCTGAGTGGACTGAGGATTAGACCAGTCTTCCCACTCTGTGCCCTATGATTTGCGGCTTACTGGGGCCAGCTTCAGAAGTCGGCAGAACTGCCAACATGCTTTGCAAAGATGGCTAATGTCCGCTGCCGCTCCCTGCCGTGATCGACAATGGGCAGCAGGTAGCCGGGTGCCAGTGCGCGTCCATCTTTAGGCGCCGCCAGAAAGCGCTCTGCGGGGACATTTTTCAATTCCGGCACCCATTGGCGGATGTAATGCCCCTCAGGATCGTAATTTTTCGTCTGTGTCCAAGGGTTTTGAATGCGGAAATAAGGTGCGGCATCAGCTCCCGTGCCGGCGCTCCATTGCCACCCGCCGTTGTTGCTGGCATTCTCACCGTCAACGAGGTGCTGCATGAAGAAGCTCTCGCCCAGTTTCCAATGACAGTGTAGATCCTTGGTGAGAAACATCGACACAATCATGCGCACACGATTGTGCATGAATCCCGTGCTCAGAAGTTCGCGCATGCCGGCATCGACAATTGGGAAACCCGTTTTGCCCTGACTCCAGGACTGGAAATCCTCATCGCTTCCAGACCAGGGCAGGCCACGGAACTTGGGCGTGAATTCCTCATCAAAAACGGATGGATAATACCACAAGATCGCCTGGTAAAACTCCCGCCAGGCCAGTTCTTTGATGTATGTCTCGATTGACAGGCGATTACTGATTGAAGGTGAATCCCCCTGCCCTCCTTGAGACAACGCGCCTCCCGCTGCCGCGATGCAGCGTGCATACAATTCGCGGATGGAGATCAGACCGAAGCGTAAATCCTGCCCGAGTCGTGAGGTGGTGATGCCAGCAGGAGTGTTCCTTTTCTGCGCATAACTCATCAAAGTCCGGTATTCGATGAAGCCCTTCATTCGCTCCCGTGCCGCACGTTCTCCTCCCGCAGGCAGGGCTGCCAGAGTGGTGGGTAATTCCCAATGCTCAAGTGTCGGCAGTGGGTCACTCGGGATCAGCCTGACCGCACCCAATGTTGTTGGCTTCCCCGTCGGGGCAGTTTTGTCCAAAGCCAGCCAGTTTCTCGAATAAGGTGTATAAACGCGATACGGCCCGCCACTACCCGTCAGCACCTCATCAGGTTCATGCAGCACCCGGTCCTTGTAGCTTTGACAGACCACGCCATAACGTGCACAGACCGCCTGCACCTTCTTTTCCATGTCACGACCGTAGGGGTCATAATCTCGATTGAAATAAACGGCCGTTGCCTTGGTTTCGAGGATCAATTTCTCAATCTCAAGGTCTGCGCGTCCCGTCCGCAGGATGAGCCGACTACCCAGTTTGCCGAGGTTCCTGGCGAGTGAGTCAAGACAGCCGCAAAGGAACTGCTGCCGGATGCTGCCCGTCCATTGATGGGCCTTCTTCCAGTCACTCAGCACATACACCGGCACCACCTGCGCCCCGTCTTTCGCGGCTGCATTCAGCGCGGTGTTATCCGTGAGTCGCAGATCACGACGGAACCAATGGAGGATAATGGCGTGTTTGGGCATGGTCTGTTTTAAACCTTGCGACGCTTTTCCTTACAGCTCAAAAACGGATCGTTTGTTGCTCATCCACCACGGGTCTGGGACCTTAGGCCTCCGGTGCCGCCTCTGAGGGCACGATCGGCGCATCGGTGGGGGAGTTCCCTGCCACCTCATCCGTCTCGGATGAGGCCGCCTTTTCTCCCTTGCGTAGCTTTTTCGCTTCTTTTGCCGCCTTCTTGGCTAGCTCGCGCTTGCGCTTTTCAAAACTGTAATTGGGTGTCGCCATGATGATCTTTGGTGTAGCGGCGACTTCTAGCAGAGGTTGTTAGCCTGCGCCTCTGTAAAAGAGACGAAATTCTTCGACCTGATTGATCCGCACCGCTCATCCCATGCTTGCTGGATACAATCCTTCAGGCTGACGGTTTGGCGAATGCTGTTTCCAGCATCGGCACGATTTGCTTTTTCCGCGACATACAGCCTTCAAGAAAATGCCGTATTCGGTGAACTGCGGCATCGGTCAGCAGATCAGGAACAGGCAGTGAGAACCGCTGGAGCACATAGCGAGTTTCACGGTTTAACTCACCAGCACGGGCCGGGCGCACCTCCATGTCACCAAGAGCATTCCGCAGATGCGCGTAGCCTATCGCCGAGCAGATCGAATCGGTGTCGGGATTCTTGTGACCGATGACGTGAATGATCTCTTCCATGGGGTGATTGATGGTGACCGGCTAACAAAGGTTGATTGATGCCAAACCGGAATTCAT
>CANJVS010000086.1 GCA_947477755.1 Verrucomicrobiaceae bacterium
GAAGGCAAGGAAGCGCAGGTTTATGCCGCCTTGAAGCCGACCTGGGATGATGCCTTTGCCAAGATCGCCTGGCGCCTGCATCCCGCCGAAGCCGTGGGCGATTTCAAAGCCCGCGCCCTGTCCTCCAAGCTCAGCGATGACCAGCGCAAGCTCATGGTCACCGCGCTGGCCTTCACTCCTGCGCGCGAAGCCGCAGGTGCCATGCTCGAGCTCGCCCACACTCAGGATTTCCCCATGCGCGACCTCGCCAAATGGTGGCTCATGAACCGCAAGGGCAACGATTGGAAAGCCTATGACATCGACGGCAGCATGAAGGCTCTCGGCATCTATGATCCCGACAAAGTGAAGCTCGTTGCCTCGCCTATGCCGCCCGCACCTGCGAATGCTCCGAAGCTCGATCTCGCGCGGATTGCCGCCTTGAAAGGTGATGCCAAGCGCGGTGCCATCGCAATCGGCACCTGCTACACCTGCCACCGCATCGGAGCCGCAGGCGTGGACTTCGGGCCCGATCTCACGACCTACGGCAGGCAACAAACCGCCGACATCCTCATCCAGGCCATCGCCCAACCAAGCCAAACCATCTCCCACGGTTTCGAAGGCAGCGAAGTCACGACCACCGACGGCCTCGTCATCACCGGCATGCCCCTCTCCGACAGCGATCCCCTCATCATCAAATGCATGGGCGGCATCGTGCAAACCGTGCCGAAGAAACGCATCGCCAGCATGCAGAAACTCAAAGGCCGCAGCCTCATGTTCGAGCCCTCCATGCTCGGTCTGACAGAGCAAAGCATCGCCGACATCGTCGCCTATTTGAAGAGCCTGTGAGGCCAAGTCCTTCGATTCATTCACAGGCTGCGGCATCCCTCTCCCGCTCTTGCTCTTCATTCCCCTCTCATGGCAATGAACAAAAAAGGCGCTTTAGAAACGTTTTCGCGTGGTTGCGAAACCACACAGCGCATGAGCATCCAGCTGAGCTTTATTGGAAGATAATGGGCAAAGTCTTCGAGTGGAGCATCAAAGTCATCAGCCATCTTGATGCCGGGCACGGACCCAAAGCCTGGGCGTATCGTTTTGAGGTGCCTGCGATTCATCCCACTCCTTCGACATGAGAAAATGGAGGTTATGCGACACCTCGCTAAGCAGCGATTCCGGCTGCGTGGAGACTTTGGTGATGAGAATTTGCTGGATCGAAATGGAATAATTTTACCACCCCATCTGCCAAGCTCGCGTTCAAGCGTGGATTAGCATCGTATGCAGCCTGGGCTGCACGGCTAGCCTTTGCGCAGCAGGAAGGCTTTTGAGTTGATTGTTCGGCGATCATGACGGCAATACTTTCGGCATGGACATCGAGGCTCAAATACCATACTTTTTCACTAATATGATGTGGTGTATTGGTTGCTCATTACTTGGTTCGTCCGGCAAGGACTTCGTGTCCCTCCCAACGGACCTGTTTATAACGGAACAGACATGGGGATAGGCCTCGCCAGAAGCAACTCGCGATTCACATGCAGCCAGCACACCACGCCTTTTTTAATCAATCGTGCTGCGTTTCCGACCTGCTCGCGCAAACCGGGCAGCAGCCATCTAGTCCATAACGTCGTTCCTACGCATCATGAGTTTTCTTTCCCGAGACGCCACCGTCGCCAAACCCGGATTCAGCCGCTGGCTGGTCCCGCCCGCCGCCATCGCTGTCCACATGTGCATCGGGCAGGTCTATGGATTCAGTGTGTTTAAGAAGCCGCTGGCAAAAGCGCTGGGCATCACGGCACCCGGAGCACTGGACTGGACGGAGGCAGATGTCGGCGTGGCTTACTCCATTGCGCTCGCACTGCTCGGAATCTCGGCGGCCATTTTTGGCAAATGGGTGGAGCGCAGCGGTCCGCGCAAGACGATGGTAGCCAGCATGTGCTGCTTTTGCACCGGCCTGGTGCTTGCATCCCTCTCGGTGAAATTTCATCAACTCTGGCTGCTGTATGCCGGTTATGGCTTGGTCGGCGGCATCGGACTTGGTCTTGGTTACATCGCGCCCGTATCGACGCTGATGAAATGGTTCCCTGACCGCCCGGGCATGGCCACTGGAATGGCGATCATGGGTTTCGGTGGTGGTGCGCTGATTGGCGGACCGCTCGCAGAAGAACTGATGAAGCGCTTTGCCTCCGCCACATCCGTGGGCGCGGGTGAGGCGCTGATGGTGATGGCGGGGCTGTATGCAATCTCCATGCTCTTTGGTGCACTGATCGTGCGCGTGCCGCCGGAAGGCTGGAAACCGGAGGGCTGGGTGCCCAAGGAACACACGGCAAAACTCGTCACCACCGCCAGCGTCTCCGTGGACAATGCATGGAAAACACCGCAGTTCTGGATGCTCTGGGTCGTGCTATGCATGAATGTGAGCGCAGGCATCGGCATCCTCGGCCAGGCATCTCCGATGATTCAGGACATGTTCAAAGTGACGCCTGCCGCTGCCGCCGGTTATGTCGGGCTGCTTTCGTTGTGCAATCTCGGCGGCCGCTTCTTTTGGTCGTCCATGTCGGATCTCGTCGGCCGCAAGGGCATCTACTGCATCTACTTCATTCTCGGTGCCGCGCTGTATGCGAGCGTGCCATGGACTCAGGGCAGAGGAAGCGTCACGCTCTTTGTCGCCGCCACAGGAATGATCCTCACGATGTATGGCGGCGGCTTTGCCACGATCCCCGCCTATCTGCGTGATTTGTTCGGCAGTTATCAAGTGGGCGCGATCCACGGACGCCTCATCACGGCTTGGTCAATGGCCGCCATCATCGGCCCGCAGCTGGTGGATCGCCTCTCCGTTGCGAATAAAAAAACGATGCCACCAGAGCAGGCTTACAATTCGATTTTCCATCTCATGGTTGGACTGCTGATTGTGGGGCTGATTGCCAATTTGCTGGTTAGACCTGTCGATTCCAAGTATCACGTCAAAGAGACCTCCAACGCCTGATTCGCCATGAAAGCCGTCACACTCCTCATCGCATGGACATGGATCGTCGTTCCCCTTGGCTGGGGCGTTTATCAATCCGTGAAAAAGTCGCAACCACTGTTTGGCACTTCAGCGGTGGTGAAGTGATTCACCGGAACAGTGCGCCAAGCTTCCTGCCAAGCAGCAGGCTGGCGCCCACAATCGTCACGGTTAGGAAAATCATGGCCCAGACACCGAGAGCGGAGGCCAGTTGCGGGCCGTTGCCAAGGGACATGATGAGCGAGTAGATGGCTTTCGTGATGGGAAAATGTGCGGTTTGCTGCGCTAGAATCATCGAATCGCTGACCTCCAGCATGGAGAAGGCAAAGGCCAGCAGTCCGCCGGCGAGAAGATTGGGGGCGATGAGAGGCAGGGTGATGCGCCAAAGCGCGCGCTCGGGAGCCGCGCCAAGACTTTGCGCCGCCTCTTCCAGGGCTGGACTGACCTGTTGAAAACCTGCCGAAGCAGAGCGCACCACATAAGGCAGACGACGAACGGCATAGGCGATGACCAGGATGAAAATCGGATCTTCAGCATGAATGAGCCAATCGAAGGGTTGCCCGGGGCGTGTCATCGCGAGGTAACCAAATGCGACGACAACTCCGGGCACGGCGAGCGGCAGCATCGCCATGGCATCGAGCATCTGTCTTCCCCACAGCTTCGTGCGCACGTTGATGTAGGCGACGCCCACGCCCAGAAAAAGAGACAGCAGCAGCGCAATGCCTGAATATTTCAGACTGTTGGCAATGGAACTCAGCGTCAGTTCGTGACCAAGGGCGGCGCGATAGTGATCGAGCGTGAAATCATGCGGCAGCACGGTCCCATACCAGTCACGCGCAAAACTGAGCAGCACGACGCCGAGGTGCGGGATCACCGCGAGTGCGGTGATCAGAGTGAAGAAGCCGGTGCACAGCCAACCGGTTCCAAAAGGCAGGCGAATGGTCTCACGGCCCATCGTGGCACGTCCCCCGCCAAGGGTGTCGGAGCGGCCAAACAACATTTTGCTCAACGCGTAAAGCAAAGTGCTGAAAGTGAGCATGACGACCACCAGCGCGTAGGGGAAAGGATTGTCGCTCAGGTCATTGAGCGAGCGGAAAATCTGCACGGCTGTAGCGCGATCAAAGTCAAACACGAGTGGAACGCCGAGCTCCGTGAAAGACCAGATGAAGACAATGGTACCGCCGGCAAAAATGCCCGGCATGATCAGCGGCAGAGTGATGCGCCAGAAGCGTTTCCAGGCCGGACAGCCGAGGTTGGCGGCAGCCTCCTCCAGCGCAGGATCCAGATTGGCCAGGGAGGCGGCAACATTCAGGTAAAGGATCGGATACAGGTGCAGGACCTCCATGATCACGATGCCTGGAATCTGCCCGTCACCCAGCCAGTCCACGGGATGCTGGCGGCTCATCAGGCCCAGATTCATGAGCAGGCTGTTGAGCGCGCCCGCCTGGCCAAGCATGGCCTTGATGCCGATGGCTCCGACAAAGGGCGGCAGCACCATGGGTGTGAGCACCAGACTGTTTAACAGCATTTTGCCTGGAAAATCAAAACGAACGAACAGCACCGCAAGCGGCAGGGCCATCATCAGGCAGCCGAGAGTGGTCCAGGTCGCGATCGTGAAGGAGTTGATCAATCCTTCCCGGTAAAGGTGGTTTCGAAACACCTCGCCAACGAAGTCCAACGTGAAATGGTGGTCTGGCGTCTCAAAGGCCACGCGCACCGTTGTCCAGATCGGGTAGGCAAAAAAGCACCCGAAAAAGACTGCCATGAAGGCAAAGACAAAAAGAGACAGCGCGCGGGACATGAACAGGCACTGAGTCTGCTACGGATTATTTGCCCATGGCAATGGCGGATTTCATTCATTCGACCGGCGGATGAATGAATGCCTGCAGCGGTTGCCTCGCTTCGGAGGTAAGACGGACTTCCACGTCTTGCTCATCCGCATGCAAGATCCATGTTTTTGCGCACATGTTCACGCCAGTCCAGCCCCAGAAAGGCGAATGCGGTCTCCCCAATCTCCCTGATCGTGTGTCCTTCAGCAGTGGCGATGACAAAACCTCTCCCCCAGGCAATTGAACCATGCGGAGGATCTTCCGGACTGTGTCCGGCGCGCAGCCCCTGTCCGTCCCGGAGTCGATCGAGCCGAACATGATCCAGGTTTGTTCACCCCTGCGAATGGCCCGCACTCCCTGAATGAACTTTTGGGAAAGATACTGACCCGGCCTCAAGTTCGATTCATGATTGAACAAGGTGCCCACCGATACGTGGAGTACGTGCCGCCTCCGGCAGTAACGGCAGACATGAAGTGACGCAGTCTTGCTGATTCCGCACGGACACCCCGGATCGAATGCCGTCTCCTCAGAAACAAGTCCGTTGAACGCTCACACTTTGCAGAAACAAATGAAGCTCATCTTCCTGCGACTGTTCCGAGGAATGGTGATGAGTCACAAAGAGGCAAACCTCCCGTGGTAATCAATTTTGCATCATCTGTCGTTAACTTTACCCGAGACCTTGGATGGAATGGCTTGAAGTTACGAAGAGAATTCCCCTAACCGCATGAAATAGCTCAGGGGCGATTCTCGCCGGCTATGAGATGCCCTGAAAAGGCACTGCCTGGATTTAGTGCGCCGCCTCACGCCGGGCCCAGGCATCGGCGTCGATGAGAGCTTCCAGGGTTGGATGCTGGATCACATCATGCTTCGCCATGACCCGGGCGACCGTTTGCCAGATGGCAGGGAAGGAGGTGAGTCCATTGAGGAAGGCTTCCACGGCGACTTCGTTGGCGGCATTCAGCACGGCGGGCAGCGTGCCGCCCACCTCTCCGGCATGGCGGGCGAGATTGAGGGCGGGGAAGTCCTGCTCGCGCGGTGCCTCAAAATGCAGTGCCGCGAGCTTGGCAAAGTCGAGCGGGCGCAGGTTGTTTGGCACGCGATCCGGCCAGGTCACGGCATATTGGATCGGGAAACACATGTCGCTGTGGCTGAGCTGGGCGATGACGCTGTTGTCGGAAAACTCGACCATGCTGTGGACGATGCTTTGTGGATGAACGACGACTTCGATGCGGCTCATCGGCACATCGAAGAGCCAGCGCGCCTCGATCATCTCCAGGCCTTTGTTGAAGAGCGTGGCGGAGTCGATCGAGATCTTGCGCCCCATGCTCCAGGTCGGATGCTTCAAAGCCTGCGCCACGGTGACCTGCGGCAGTTGATCGGCGGGAAGCTGGCGGAAAGGACCACCGCTCGCCGTGAGCAGGATGCGTCGCACTTCGCTGTGCCGATGCCCCTCCAGGCATTGGAAGATGGCGTTGTGCTCGCTGTCCACGGGCAGGACGTTCACGCCCTTGCGGCGCGCCGCTTCCATGACGGCTTCGCCGGCCATGACGAGAATCTCTTTGCTGGCGACGGCGAGGTGCTTGCCCTCTTCAATAGCCGCCAGAGCCGGAGCCAGACCTGCAACACCGACGATGGCCACGAGCACCATGTCCGCATCACTTGCACGCACCAGATCCACCAGGCCCTGAGTGCCGACGTGAAGTGTCACATCCGAAGGCAAAAGAGCGCGTGCACGCGCCGCCGCCGCTTCATCGGTCAGCGCCACTTGTTTCACACCGGTCTCCTGCACCTGCTTTACGAGCGCCTCGACACTGCGCTGCGCGGCGAGGCCGACAATCTCCATCCGCTCCGGGATGTCCTGCGCCACCTTCAGCGCGCTGGTGCCGATGGAACCCGTGGAGCCGAGCAGGAGAACTTTGCGACGTGATGACATGCTTGTCTCCATGCCTCAGCCTGCGATGGCCGCCAGATAAAAGTAAAACACCGGCGCAGTAAAAAGCAGGCTGTCCGTGAGGTCCAGGATGCCGCCAATTCCGGGAAATTTGTGCCCCGAGTCCTTGATGGCGGTGCAGCGCTTCAACACCGACTCCGCCAGATCGCCCGTCACCGCCGTAACGCAGAGAATGGGAGCCAGCAGCAAGCCATGGAGCCAGTTCAGTGGGGCCAGTTTTTCAGGAATCCACCAAAGCAGGAGTGCAGCCGCGGCAAAGGAGAACAGGAAAGCTCCGACCAGCCCTTCCCAGGATTTGGCCGGGCTGATGTGCGGGATCATTTTATGCTTCCCGAATATCACCCCAACGATGTAAGCGCCCATGTCGCTAAATTTCGTGACCATGATGAGGAACACCACGAGATACAAACCCGTCGTGCCCTGCCCGTCCGCGCGGAAGTACATCAGACGCGCCATGAAGCCGAAAAAGATGACCGTGTAAACCACTCCGAACACGTTGGAAAAGATGCGCTGCAGCGTGACCAATCCCTCAAGCTGGTGGCGATAACACAACAGGAAGGATCCATGTACGCTTGCCGTCAGCGCAGCCAGCTCCAGCCACATCGGCGGCGCGACTTTATACTGGATCGCCCACCAGGTCATTGTGCCCCAATAAGCCATGCAAATGCAGAGACCGAGCAGATTGAATGAGCGCGCCAGTTCGTCACTGCGCAGCAGGCGGTAATACTCCACCGCACCCGCCACGCCAAAAAAACCAGTGAGCGTGATCAAGACCCAGTCCTTCTTCCAATGAACCGCCGCCATGATGATGACCCAGAGCAGCAAGGTGCTGAAAAGACGCGATAGAAAGACACGGCGCTTGCTCGGCTTTGGGGCATCGGTGTCGGAGGTCATGCGCGAGTAGGTTGGGAATGGCGCGCTATTTAGAGCAGGCGGCCGGGAAACTGCAATCATTGAGTGAACGCATCGTTCCTTCCTGGCCTTCCGCATTCTGGCGGATGTGACATCCTCCTCTTCACTGCATCATCGCCTGGGGCGTTTCCTCCTTAAACACGAATGGGCGCATCTCGGCCAGTCGGGGGGCGCGCAGTTGCGGGTCTTCATCCAGCGTCTTTTCTGCGAGCTGCCGCGCCAGTCGCACCAGTCGCGTGTCAGCCAGCAGTTCGGCGAATTTCAGCGGGGCCTGGCCACTCTGCGCCTTGCCCAGCACATCCCCCGGACCGCGACGCTTTAAATCTTCTTCGGAGATGCGGAAGCCGTCGTCCGTTTCCTCGAGAATCGCGAGTCGCGATTTGGCTTCATCGTCTTTGTCCGGGACGAACAGGACACAGTAGGAAGCATGCTCACCGCGCCCGATGCGGCCGCGCAGCTGGTGAAGCTGGGCCAATCCGTAGCGCTCCGCATGATGCACATACATGACCGTGGCATTCGGCACATCCACGCCCACTTCGATGACGGTGGTGGAGACCAGCACGTCGAGCTTGCCGGCACGGAAGTCGCGCATGACAAAATCCTTTTCCTCCGCGCTGAGTTTTCCATGCAGCAGGCCGACACTGAAATGCGGCAGCAGCTTGCACCACTGCTCATAACCTTTTTTAGCCGCCGTCACGTCGAGTTTTTCGGACTCCTCAATCAGCGGATACACCAGATAAGCCTGCCGCCCCGCTTCAAGCTGCTCGTTCAGAAACTTCGCCGCCTCCGCCTGTTTTGTGAGTGGACGCACCTTGGTGACGATTTTGCCGCGCGCCTTGGGGCGCTCATCAATCGTGGAGACATCCAGGTCACCGTAGATCGTCAGTGTCAGGGTGCGCGGGATCGGCGTGGCGGTCATCACCAGCACATCCGGCGTGTTGCCCTTCTGAATCAAGCGCGCCCGCTGAGCCACGCCGAATTTGTGCTGCTCATCAATCACCACGA
>CANJVS010000087.1 GCA_947477755.1 Verrucomicrobiaceae bacterium
GTGCCTTTCAGTCAAAGCCTGTTCGATTATGACGATCTGAAGGTGCCGGAAAAGGTGATCAGCCCCGCAGGCTACGCCGGATTCCGTGTGCTGGCGCCGGATTCGATGATGAAGAAGCCCTTTGAATTCATGGTGTTCATGGGTGCCAGCTACTTCCGCGCCGTGACCACGGAACTGGGTTACGGAATCAGCGCGCGCGGCGTGGCGGTAAACACGATCGGAGGCAAGCCTGAAGAGTTCCCCGACTTCACCCACTTCTGGTTTCAGGAGCCCAAGCTCGGTGATCAATACTTCCGCGTGTTCGCTTTGCTCAATGGCCCGAGCATCACTGGCGCGTATCAGTTTGACGTCAAACCTGGCAAGACCACGGAGACTCTGGTGAAGGTCACGCTGCATCTGCGGCAGCCTGTCGAAATGCTCGGCATCGCCCCCTTCTCCAGCATGTTTTGGTTCGGCGAAAACAGCCATCCGAAGCCCTATGATTTCCGCCCCGAGGTGCATGACAGCGACGGATTACAGATCGAGGTCGATGGCGGTCCGTCCATTTGGCGACCACTGGATGTGGGCCGTGACCTGCGTCTGAGTCTTTTTGAAATGGACAAGCTCAAGGGTTTCGGCCTCGCTGAGCGTGACCGTGACTTCAAGAACTTCCAGGATCTTGAGGCTGTCTATCACCGCCGCCCTGCGGTGTGGGTGGAACCGACAAAGGGATTTGGAAAGGGAGCCGTCGTTCTTGTCGAATTGTCCACGGGTGAGGAGACCTGGGATAACATTGTGGCCATGTGGCGTCCCGCCGTTCTGCCTGCCACACCTCAGGAGCCGCTCAGTTTTGAGTACCGGCTCGCCTGGCTTGAGGAGCAGCTTCCGGGTCTGCTGTGCAAAGTCACCTCAACCCGCCGCGGTTTCGTCATGGACAGCGATGACCACCTTTACGTTGTTGATTTCACCAAAGGCGGCCTCAAGACCGACAAACCGCGCGACTGGGTGCCTGACATTGATGTGATCCTCAGCAATGGCGAGGGCAAGGTCCTGGATAAGCGCGTCATGTTCAATCCCGAGACCGGTGGCTGGCGCGCCTTCTTCAAACTCGATGTTCCCGCCAAGACCAATCTTCTCGAAATGACCAGCGAGCTGAAGGATGGCGACAAGGTCATCTCCGAACGTTGGATGTATCAGTGGAGAAGGTAAGGAACCCTCAAGAGATGCATCAAGCGACATGTTCTGGGATTACAACGAAGCGCGGGAACGCAAAGACAAGCTCCAGCGGGAAATCGCGAAGCGGCAGAAGAAAGGGGAGCGCTTTGAGGTGCTGGCAGCACCTGCCGGCTCAAAGAAGCTGAGCACAACCTTCTGGGGACAAGCCTGGTGCCGGCACCTTGAGTCCTATCAGCAGTATGAATCCCGTCTTCCACGCGGACGCAGTTACCTGCGTCAGGGGAAGGTTTATAACCTGGAACTCACGCCCGGAAATCTCAGTGCCATCGTTGCAGGATCGGAACTCTATCACACCCGTATTCATATTCAGCCACTGCCGAACAAACAATGGCAAGCGATCGTGAAATCCAGTGCTGGCCAGGTCGGTTCCATGCTCGACCTGCTCGCTGGAAAGTTGGGCGATGGTCTGATGCAGGTGCTGACCGACCCCGATCACGGTTTGTTCCCAAAGCCGAAAGAGATTCGTTTCGACTGCTCCTGCCCCGACTACGCGGACATGTGCAAGCATGTCTCCGCCGTGCTCTACGGCGTGGGAGTTCTTCTTGATACCAAGCCCGAATTGCTCTTCACCCTGCGCGGTGTCGATCAGGCAGAGCTTCTTTCCAGCGCCAGTTCCACGACGATGGCTGATCTTGGCAACGACAGCGAGCTGGCAGGCGCTGATCTGTCGGCGCTGTTTGGGATTGATATCGCGATGGATACGGCATTGACTGCCGAGCCTGAGCCCTCTGCGAAGAAGCGTGCGCCCAAACAAAAAGCCCGGTCGGAATAACCGGGCTTCGTGAGTGTTTCAACCTATGGTTAGTCTACCGGCAGTGGTGTCTATAACCACCGCCGTAACCACCGAAGGGACTGCCGCCATAACCACCGCCGTAGCCACCGCCGTAGCCACCGCCGTAGCCACCGCCGTAGCCACCGAAGGGGCTGCCGCCATAACCACCGAAACCTGAACCGATGGAGATGCTGCTATAGCGTATGGGGCGGTAACCGTAACCACCGCCATAACCGTTTCCGTAGTAGGGGCGGCTGTAGCCGCTGTTGTAGCCGTAGGGCCGCCCATAGCCTCCGGAGTTGAGGGCCGATCCAGCCAGGGTGCCGAGAACTGCGCCGATGGCCGCACCCTCCAGCCCACGACCGCTCTGATTGCCAATGATGCCGCCCACAGCACCGCCGCCAAGGGCACCGATGACTGCGCCGTTTCGCGGTGCCGGTCCATAAGCTCCGTAATAAGGGCTGACACAGGAGGAGATCGTGAGGGCGATGCCAAGGGCACCGACCGGGATGATTCGACGAAGTGAGGTTTTCATGGTGTGGATGAGTTTAGGGTTATGTTTTCAGGTAGGCGCATTCTTCGACGTGAGGATGCGTCGAACATTCATTTGCGACAAAACAAAATCCGGAGAGTGGGTGAGGTAGGTCGGCAAGACTGTGTAGATTCTAGGCCTGTCGCTCGAAATAGGGGATGCCGAGCCTCTTCGCCACACGCAGCGGACGGCGCATCGCCTCTTCCATGCGCCGGGCCTCATCGGCACCGCGCAGATCTTTGCAGTCGGGGTGCGGCTCGGGCGTGTCGATCAAACCGAGGTGGCGCAGCACATGCGCAGTGCTGTGCTTGTAGGGGGACGCGCTCATCCGCTCATCAAGCCGGAACACGAGATCTTCAAAGGACTGGAAAGCCTCGAAGAGCTTGTACACATTCGTGTCGAAGCGGCCGGTGCCGGTCTTGAATTTCTTGTCCGCCACACTGTCAAGCAGCCACATGTCACGTGCGGCGGCAATGAGAGGACAGGCGCTGACACCTGCACCGATGAGCAGCGGCAATCCGAGCCGGATCGCGGTGGCGATGCCGTAATCATCGCCGCTGTGCGGGGCAAAAGGCAGCTTCAGATCCTTGCACATCGCCGCCCAGTAAAGGAAGTGCGGTTCATCAAGTGTGCTGACCTTCCCACCAACGTACTTCGGATGATTCGCGATCTGGTGCAGCAGCCATGGCTCATATGGCGTGGCCCAGGACACAAAGGAAGGCTCCAGCGCGTGGGCGATGGCCGGATGGGTGACATGCTCGGCGATCTCAAAATAGGCATCGCGTCGCGCCTCGGGCTCCAGGATGTTCAGCAGGCGCGAGGTCATGATCATCACCTCGCAATGGTCATGGCTTTGGGCAATGTCGAGCAGTGGCCAGTAACGCTCGGCTTTAAATACCTCGTCCTTTTCCGCCCCGCGTGCCGTGATGCCGGCGATAAATTTTGTCTCTGGAAACGCAGCGCGAAAACGCTCCAGCACTTCGGCATACATTTCGTTGCTCAGATCAAAGATGTAACCCGTGTCTGCATTCAGCACGAAGACCATCTCCACTCCGTAATAGTCGCCGCATTGCTGCATCCAGCGCACACTTTTGATCAGGCCTTCCCAGTCGGGCTTTTTATCCTTGAATGGCAGCAGTGTCGCCACGCAGAGGCGTGCCTTCGTCGTGTGATCCGCCAGTGCTTCCTCGGCGGTGTAGGCCCAGACAGTCTCCTGCCAGCGCGTGGTGGGTTGGAGATCGGCGGGGTTGGAAATGAGGTCGGTCATATATGATGCGTCCATTTAGAGCGGCTCCACCACTCAGGCAAGCGGGATGGCGGCCCTTGTATGGGAACGTCCGACA
Organism: Verrucomicrobiaceae bacterium; assembly: GCA_947477755.1. GTDB lineage: Bacteria > Verrucomicrobiota > Verrucomicrobiia > Verrucomicrobiales > Verrucomicrobiaceae > Prosthecobacter. Next base: position 3,863 of record CANJVS010000087.1, read on the forward strand.
GCACATGGACTGCCGCCTTCCTGCGCCTAAAGGCATTTCAAAATTCGCGCTGCCAGCAAACTGAGCTCAGTGAAGGACAAGCAAGGAAGAGCCGCGAGTGCCGTCATGGCAGAAGATCATGGCCCCAACAAAACAACCAACCAAGATCCCATGAAACGTTCCGAACCCATTTCCAAAATCATGAGCACGAACCTGATCACCGTTCATCACGGCGATCCGGTATCCAAAGTACGTCAACTCGCCACGCAGCATGGCGTGCATCACATCCCCGTGGTGAGCGGTGATCAGCTGATGGGCATCATCAGCTGGTCGGACATGCTCCGGGTAAGCTTTGGTGACACCTTCAATGCCGATCAGCGCACGGTGGATGCGACGCTTGACCACACCTTCACCATTGAGCAACTCATGCAGAAAAATCCGGTGACCCTGGCTGATAACGCCAGCGTCCGGGATGCGGCCGAGATTTTGGCCAAAGGAGAGTTCCACTCCATTCCCGTGGTTCATGGCACGAAGCTTGTCGGACTGGTGACTTCGACCGATTTGATCAAGTACATGCTTGAGCAGGTTTAAGACCTGAACTGCGCTGAAATCCAGCACACAGCCTAAAGCCCGGATTGCTTACGCCCAGTCGCCTCCAACCACCGCCAGCGTCCTTCACGCGGGTGAGTGGCTTGGGGGCGTGCGTGCGCTCCGATTGTCTCAGTTGCTGCATTGCAGGTAAAAAAGGTTGAAAACACCGCAGGAAGACGCCCGATTAGCACTCCCCCCCTCTATTCAAGCCCCATGAAAAAACTAGCTGCCCTTACCGCCCTCTGCCTGATCACCGCCGCCGTGTCCGCCCAAGATGCCAGTGTGGCCGTCATTGAACTCAAGCCTCATGCCACCAATCCACTTGGTTATGACAAGACCGAGCTCGCCGTAAAAGCCGGCCAGAAGGTGAAGCTCACGATGAACAACACGGGCAGCATTGCCCCGCAGCCGCACAATTTCATCCTCATCAAGCCCGGCAAAGAAATGGCCGTGGGTGCCCAGGCCAATGCCATGATGACGGATCCTCAGGCCATGGCCAAGAGCTACATCCCGGACGCCGCCAAAGATGACATCATTGTTCATACGAAGCTGGTCATGCCAAACGCCACTGAAACCATCGAGTTCACCGCGCCTGCCGACGCTGGCGACTACCCTTACATGTGCTCTTTCCCTGGCCACTGGCTGCTGATGAAAGGCGTCATGCACGTCACGAAGTAATTTCGTTCCTGATGGCGGACTCCGGTCCGCCTTCTTTTTTTAACCCGACCCGATCCAACACGTCCCCAAGATGAAATCCCTCCTCACGTTTCTCGCCATCACTGCCATGTCCGCTGCCCTTCATGCAGCGGATGGTAAACTCGCTGTCGCCGGCCTGAACTTTGCGTTTCCCAGCACCTGGACTTCTGTGCCTCCGACCAGTCCGATGCGTGCTGGAACGCTCCAGATTGCCGTTGAAGGTGCCGATAAACCGATGGAGGCGGTATTCTATTATTTTGGAGCAGGGCAGGGTGGTGATTCCAAGGCCAATGTGGATCGCTGGCTCGGTCAGTTTGCCAGCCCGCCAGAAGCAAAGACCGAAGACCTCGACGTCAACGGCACCAAGGTCACCCTCGTCACCGCCCATGGCACCTACAATGACGGGGCCATGTTTGGTCCGAAGACGCCGAAAGAAAACTATACTCTGCTGGGAGCCATTGTTCCAGGCACGGATGCTCCCGTATTCATCAAACTCACCGGTCCAAAAGCTGCTGTGAGCAAGGTGACTGCGGAGTTCACGGCACTCATCAAGAGTCCCTTCCCGGCGAAATAAAATCGCCCAGCCCACTTCCGCAACCTGCGGATCATGTGTGACTGCGGTTCCAATACAATCTGGTCTCATGTCCCACTGCCAAGGATTCCGTTCGACCTGTCTTTTGCAGGCTTTTTGCCTGCTGGCATTGCTATGTCTCAGTGCCTGTGTGGACTTCCGAGTGCCAGCACTTGAGAAACTGAAAGGCAAGGTAAAATCGAAGCCGGCGATCGCTGAAAAAACAGAGGAAAAGGCAGACGAACAAACGGATGCCAAGACTGCCGGGATTGAAGGCAAGGCTTACGACAAAGCTGAAGGAAAGACAGAAGGAAAGACAGAAGGAAAGACAGAAGACAAGACTGCTTTGGTTGAAGATAAGGACAAAAAAACCGGCAGGAAAGATGGCAAGGGGATGACGCCCGAGGAAGAACTTGAGACCATCAAAAAGCAGTATGATCAGCCGGCCGCGCCTGTTGCTCCGGTCGCGGCTCCACCGGTGGAACTGAGTTTTCTCCTGAGCATGAATTTCGCGGAGGCCAAGGAGATATCGGGACAAAGCATGGAACTGCCACTCGGCGTGCGTGTGGCAGCAGACAAGATCGAGGTGCTGAAATTGGACCGTGAAAATCTGCCGAAGCGCGTGCGGGCCAAGGGCAAAGTGTACCTCGAAAGCGGAGTGGGTGATGACACCGCCAAGGTGCTTTGTCAGGAGGCTTACATCACCGCCGATGAGATCATCCTGCGTGGCAAACCCATCATCCAACGCGGGGGCAGCATCATCGAGGGCCTGGAGGACAGCACCGTCGCATACATGATCGGCATGCGCCTGCGGGTGATAGGGCTGCACCGCGCCACGAATTCAAACGATATGCTCGCGGCGCAACCCGACCTCGGCCCCTGGACTGGCGGGCCGAACCCGATCCTGCCGCCGTTGGGTGAGGATGCTGTTCCCAACAAGGTACGGGATGAAATGCAGAAAGCCGCAGAGGCTGAAGCCTTGCTCCAGCACCACCGCGCTGAGGCTCTCAAACAGCCCGAGGCACCTCCTGCCCCGTGGGTCAAAGGTGAACCGAAAGTGAAAGCGGCGCAGTCTGTCAAACCTGCTGCCGAAGTTTTGAAGGAATCAGTCGCTCAGATTGAACCGAAGATGAAAGAAGCTCCACCCGCCAAGCAGGCTCCGAAGGATGATTCAAAAGCTTTGCCGGTGCCTGGCACAGTTGAAGAGCCCGTGTCAGACAAGCCGGTGAAAAAGGCAGGCAAAAAGTCCACGCTCTTTCATTGGCTCAAGTCATCCAAGGCAGGCTGAAAAGTGAAACGGACGACAGTTCACTTTTTCGGCGCGGGCGCTGTTTGTTTTGGGTAGCCGGGAAGTCGGACGACGGAGACTTTAGCTTCGGTCGGGAAGTCGGCAGGAAGGTCGGCAGTGGCCCGGGTGTCTCCGGTGGCGGCCCATTCGGTGCCGCGCTGGAGTGTCTCATAGAAGCCGCGATCGAGCATGGAGTAGTCGGCATGGCCGAGCGTGGTGTGAAACACGCGGCCCTTTCCGTAGCTGAGAACCATGAGATTGGGCTCATTCTGTCCAGTGAGATCAGACACAGCGGTGGCAAGGACTTCAACGTTCTCGGCAGGGCCGCGCAACCGGCTGTACAATTCGTCCTTGGCATGCATCCAGCGCTTGGGCAGGCCGCGGGTGACGGGGTGGCTGGCGTTTTGGATTTCGACGATGAACTCATGCTGGGCACCATGAGCGCCGCCATTGCCTTTGCTGGTGTCGCGGAACAATTTGCCATCTTTGACATAGAGCCAGGGGCCAGAGGTTTCGTTGCGTCCGCCCCATCCGCCAACGCCAATCATTTGGTTATACTCGGCCCAGTCGGGGAAAGAATTGTTGGCGGCGTGGATGGAGACAAAGCCTCCGCCGCCTTTGACGTAGTCGTCGAAACTGCCGCGCACGGCCACGGGCCAGGGTTCGCCGTTGTAGTTGCTGACGATGGCGGCGTAATTGCTGAATGCGGGGTGCCAGTCCTTCCAGGCTTCGGCGGGGGAGTTCTTTGGCGGAGTGGTGCTGACTTCGACGGTGAATGCTCCGCTGCTCTCAAGAGCGTCTTTAAGCACTGGCGTGGTGATGTCCCACTTGTGGTTGTTTTGACCGTCAACGATGAGGACTTTGAGCTTGTCAGCCGCAGGGGCACTGAGTGTTAGCGTGAGGGTGGCAAGGGCGAGGAGAGTGTGGCGCATGGGGGCGTTTTATCGAACCCGGGCGTGGATGGCAAGAGGCAAAAACAGCGGCTGATTTTTGTTGCCGCCGAAGCGTGGATTGATCGCGGGCAATCAGTATAATGCGGGATGCACCTCGCGATTAGCGTGATTGAAGATCAAAAACAACGCACTGAAAACCGGTGCCGATCGGCTGGTTGCTCGTATTTTGCTGTGGTTTTCACCCCAACGATCTCACGCCTCCGGTTGCTGGATCAGGAAAACTGACAGCCGTTCCCGGTGGTGTGTCCGGCATGGCCCATTCGTTTGGCGATTTTAAGTTGTGCCGTTTAACAGAAGGGGAGGTGGTGATCCGCGCGTTTGTGGTTTTTCCGGGAGGCAGCTTCAGCCGCGGAACAGGGCAGGGAGTCTCTGCAACTCCTCCTGAAAATAGGGGTGGGGAAACCGAAGAATCAGTATCCGCTCTTTACTCTGAGGATGAATCCCGGTTAAATTCAAAAATACTGCGGAATTTTCCGCCGGTATTCATCATCCCCCCATCCCATCATTCCGAGTTATGAAATCAAGTCGAACCAGTAGCGTGCTTCTGGCGCTCCTTTGTGGCAGCACATTCGTCAAAGCCGATATCCTGATGCTCAAGAACGGCACCAAGGTCGAGGGCAGCATCCTTCAGCAGAATGACCAGGGAGTCCGCATGAAGTACAAGCTCACGCCGAAGATCATGGATGAGAAGGTCTTCACGATGGCTGA
>CANJVS010000088.1 GCA_947477755.1 Verrucomicrobiaceae bacterium
CGGTTCCTCACTCTGGAGCAGCGGCTTCCTGCCCACGATCTACAATGGCGTGCGTTTCCGCAACAGCGGCGATCCCATCCTCAACGTCTCCAGCCCCGCCGGCATGGATGCGCGCGTGCAGCGTGACACGCTTGATCTCGTCGGCGAACTGAACCGCAAGCGCCTCGGCACCGTCGGTGATCCGGAAATCGCCACGCGCATCGCTTCCTATGAAATGGCCTTTCGCCTGCAAACCAGCGCGCCGGAGCTCACTGATCTGGGCAGCGAAAGCAAAGAAACACTGGAACTGTACGGCTGCGATCCCGCCAAGCCCAACTTCGCCCGTGCCTGCCTGCTGGCCCGGCGGATGATTGAGCGCGGCGTGCGTTTTGTGAACATTTACCACGAAGGCTGGGATGCCCACAGCAACGTCGAAGGCAATGTCCGCAACAATTGCAAGGAAACAGACCGGGCCTGCGCCGCGCTCGTGAAGGATCTCAAGCAGCGCGGACTGCTCGATGACACACTCGTCGTCTGGGGCGGCGAATTTGGCCGAACCCCGATGGTCGAGACGAATCCCGCGCTTGGCCGCGCCCTGGGTCGCGATCACCATCCCCAGGCCTTCACCATCTGGATGGCAGGCGGCGGAATCAAGGCCGGACAGACCATCGGAGCCACCGACGACCTCGGTTTCAACATCGTCGAGGACCCCGTGCATGTGTATGACGTGCAGGCCACCATCATGCAGCTCCTCGGGTTCGATCACGAGAGGCTCACCTTCCGAACTCAGGGCCGCGACTACCGTCTCACCGACGTGCATGGCAAGGTCGTTAAAAAGATGCTCGCCTGAAAGTGGTTGCACCCTCCCATTTGTCCCCTATTCTCGCGGCTCTCACCGCATTACCTCGTGGTGTAATGGTAACACAGGAGATTTTGATTCTCTCATTCAAGGTTCGAGTCCTTGCGAGGTAGCCAACTGAGCGCGCAAGCGCCAGACCTGGGCGGGTGTGGCCCGCCCTCCCTTTCATGACACGCTTCCGCCCCTGCATCGATCTCCACTCCGGACAGGTGAAGCAGATCGTCGGCTCCACGCTGAGCGACACGGGGGCCGGACTGAAAACCAACTTTGTCAGCGATCGCGACGCCGCCTGGTATGCTGAGCTTTATCGCCGTGATGAACTGCCCGGCGGCCATGTCATCATGCTCGGCACCGGCAATGAGCAGGCTGCCAAATCCGCCCTCGCCGCCTATCCCGGTGGACTGCAGCTCGGCGGTGGCATCCGCCCCTGCAATGCCGGGGAATATCTGAGCGCCGGCGCCAGCCATGTCATTGTCACCAGCTACCTGTTTGAGACCGATGGCACCTTCTCGGAAACACGCCTGGAAAAAATGGTCGCTGCCGCTGGCAAAGAGCGGCTCGTCATCGACCTCAGTTGCAAGGCCACCGCAGATGGCTGGACCGTGGCCATGAACCGCTGGCAGACGCTCACCGACCTGCATGTCACGCCCAAAACGCTGCGCCATCTCGCCACCCGCTGCGCTGAGTTCCTCATCCATGCCGTCGATGTCGAAGGCAAGTGCGAGGGCATCGACGAAGCGCTCGTTACCTTCCTCGGCCAGCACAGCCCCGTCCCCATGACTTACGCAGGTGGCATTCACCGCATCGAAGATCTGCACCGCATCCAGGAACTCAGCGCAGGCCGCGTCGACGGCACTGTCGGCAGCGCCTTGGATTTGTTTGGTGGAAAAGGTGTTCGTTACTCAGATTGCCTCGCCTTCAACCGTAGAACTCTCCCCGCATGAAAATCATCCGCTACTCCGACACCTCCGGCCAGATCCACCACGCAGCTCAGCAACCCGACGGCACCGCGCTCGTCATCGATGGCGACATCTTCGGCACTTACAGTGTCAGCGATCGCAAGGCCGATGTCGCCAAACTGCTCGCACCGGTCGATCCGCGCGTGATCCTTTGCATCGGTCTGAACTACAAATTCCACGCTGAAGAAAGCGGCATGGCCATCCCGAAAAATCCCGTCCTCTTCATCAAGAGCCCCGGCGCGGTGCAGAATCCCGGAGATCCCATCCAGCTCCCCGTGAACCTCAAGAGCGACAGCGTGGACTATGAGTGCGAACTGGCTGTCATCATCGGCAAGGCCGCCAAAAACGTCAGCAAGGAAAACGCGCTGGACTATGTGCTCGGCTACACCTGCGCCAATGACGTCAGCGCCCGCGACTGGCAGATCAATGGTGGTGGCGGCCAGTGGTGCCGAGGCAAAACCTTCGACACCTTTTGCCCGCTGGGCCCCGCGCTCGTCACGACCGATGAAATCACCAATCCGAATGCGCTCGGCATCAAGACCATTCTGAACGGCCAGACCGTGCAGGACTGGAACACGAACGACATGATCTTTGATGTTCCAACGCTAATCGCCTTCCTGAGCGCCGACACCACACTGCTGCCTGGAACAGTCATCATCACCGGCACTCCGCAGGGTGTCGGCATGGCCCGCAAACCCCAGCTCTGGATGAAGTCCGGCGACAGCGTCACCATCGAGATCGAAGGCATCGGCAGCCTGACCAATCCGGTGGTATAACAAGATTCATGAAAATGCTTTTCCTCCCCGTGGGGGCGGAAACCCGGGGGCGCAGGCAGAGATAAATCTCTTTTCCTGCGCCCTCTGCATTTCACCGCAAAGTGATCCGGCGGATCAGATCGCGTTCAGCTTCAACAAGTCGGCCAGAAGTCCGTGCGAGCGGTAAAACTCCGCCTCGGCAAGGCCTGTCTCCACGAGTCCGGCGCGAATGGACGCCGCGTCGGATTCACCCAGGACGTGTTGCTTGATCAGCGCGGTCTTCTTCGCCTGCAAATCCAGGAAGGCGGGGTCCACGGCCGGTGTGTTTGGATACCTGCCCGCCGCCTGCCCGGCCTTGAGCACGCTTTTGAATGGGGCACCGGATTTGGCGGCTTCCTGCTTGGCCGCATTCACACCTGCATACCAGTCGGCAGTCACGAGGCGGTAGTAGTCGCGCATGGCCTGCTTGTTGTAGTGGATGATCAGATTACGGCCATCCACCGGCACCGTGCCCGTGGCACGGAAACTGTCGGCATCAATGGTGTCCACGAACAGCAGGTCATCGCCATCCACCGCAAACTCCCACTTCAGATCCCACAGTTGCAGGCCGATTTCATCCAGAAGATCACGAACCGCCCAGGCCCCCAGCAGCGCCATTTTGATGGTGCCCGTGAAGTGCTGCACGCTCAGTCCGGACATGAGCAGAGCCTCCTGCTTGGTCACCGCGCGATCCTCCGGTTCATACTTGCTGGTTAGGTCATAGATCGGCCGGTCCAGCATCTGCCAGGCCTTCATCGGCCCGGTCAGCCCAAGCTCCTGCTCAAAAGCCCGCTGCTCCCTTTCGCTCAATGCGTCATATTTCCGCAGGATCGAACTGCCGCTCGTCACCCCGAAGCGCACGATGTACTCGAGCGGCACCACATAGGTCGTGCTTTGGTGAAACAGCGCGTAGTCGAAGACAAAGTTGCCCATCACATTCCGCTGCGGCGGTGTCATGACCGGAAAACGGCGCACCACGTTGTAGCAGCTCGGATGCTTCGGCATGCCTTTCGTCGTGATCTCACCGGACGCGGCATCGAGCATCCCCGCATGATGCGTCATGGCCCCGCGCTCCAGCATCGATTCCAAGGGCCCTTCCATGAGCTGGTCGCGCCACTCCGCTCCCAGCGTGTCGTTTTGCAGCAGCGCCGCCCGCACCCTTTGCCAGATCTGCGGCTGGCTGAGACGCGAATACATCGCGTGACGGAAGATCGCGCGATTCAGATCATTGCCCTCGATGTTGAAAATGCTGCCCACATCAAAGACTGAACCCGCAGGGGTCGTCTCGCAGACGATGTAGCCGGGATGCTCCGGCACCGCATAGAGGTTCTGGACTGAGCCGCGATAGACAGGCTCACCGAGTGTTTGAAGATCAATGCGGGATGGAAGTTCCGTGTTCATGGCTGGAGTGCAGACTTGGCGCGCCAGCACCTCATTTCAATTTTCAGTTTCCACTTTTCGGTTCTTCGCCGGCGATGCCTCATTCCTGGCCCTGGAGCCCCATCCCGAAAAAGCCTTTGACCACGCCGCATGCTGTGGCACTATCGCGGCCCTCACGCCCCGGCGAAAGCGACCTCCTGTCCCTCGCCGCGCCAACGTGGAACCCAACCCTACCATTATGAAAGCAGAAGGCCACCCAACGGTTTACGAAACGAGCATCACCTGCACTTGCGGCACGGTTTACACCACCAAGTCCACGGTCCAAAACCTCCGCATCGGCATTTGCTCCGCATGCCACCCTTTCTTCACCGGTGAGCAGCGCTTCATCGATACCGCCGGCCGCGTGGACAAGTTTGCCCAGCGTTACGGCAGCATCCGTGCCCGCCGCGCCGCTCCAAAGCCAAGCGACGTCGCCGCCACCGAAGAGCCAGCCGCCGAAGCTTCCGCTTAGTCCCGGCCCCTCAAAACACCTTTTCAGCATCGCGGACACCCCAGTGGTTTCCGCGATGTTTGTTTTTGCAAACCTGCCCACACCTGCCAATCTCCGCTCTCCCCCATCATGGCCTCCTCCAATCTGCTCATCTATCTCGACGGCAAACTCGTCCCTGAATCCGAGGCAAAAGTGTCCGTCTTTGACCACGGCCTGCTCTATGGTGACGGCTGTTTTGAAGGCATCCGCATCTACAATGGCCGCGTCTTCCGCCTGACCGAGCATCTGGTGCGTCTCTATGAAAGCGCCCGTTCGATTTGCCTGACCATTCCAATCAGCATCGAGGAGATGGAAAAAGCCACCGTTGAAACCGTGGCCGCCAACAACCTGCGCGACGGCTACATCCGCCTCCTGATCACACGCGGTGTCGGTCCGCTGGGTCTCAATCCCTACCAGTGCCCGAAAGCCGGCATCATCATCATCGCCAGCGGCATCACGCTCTACGCGGCGGAGAAGTACGAGACAGGGCTCAACCTCATCACCTGCGCCACCCGCCGTCCACCGCCGGCCGCCCTGAGCCCGCAGGTGAAGAGTCTGAACTACCTCAACAACATCATGGCCAAGATCGAGTGCATCCAGGCCGGATGTGAAGAAGGCATCATGCTCAATGAACAGGGCTACGTGGCCGAATGCACGGGCGACAACGTTTTCATCCTCAAGAACGGCCAGGTCTACACCCCCACCATCTCCAGCGGCGCCCTCAATGGCATCACCCGCATGGCTGTCATCGAGGTCATGCGTGAAATGGGACTTCAGGTCCACGAGATCACCATGAGCCGCCATGAGATCTACACCGCCGATGAATGCTTCCTCACCGGCACCGCCGCCGAGGTCATTCCCGCCGTCCAGTATGACCGCCGCCTCATCTGCGATGGCAAGCCCGGCAAGCTCACGGCGGAGATCATCAAGCGCTTCAAAGTGCTTGCGAACTCGACTGGCACGCCCGTGCCGTATGCTGCTTGAATGCCAAACCAAGTATTTAGTTTTTAGTGATCAGTGTTTAGTCCAGACAGAATCAATCAGAACTGAGCACTAAAGACTTCAGCCCTCGCCAAAAAACAGCGACCCGATGCTCGAATACCATCGCCTTCTCAACAAAGTCCTCACCCGCGGCAGCTACCGTGAGGACCGCACCGGCACCGGCGCGTATTCGGTTTTTGGTGAGCAGAGCCGCTATGATCTCAGCGCTGGGTTCCCCATCGTCACGACCAAAAAACTGCATCTCCGCAGCATCATTCACGAGCTGCTTTGGTTCCTCAGTGGCGATACCAACATCCGCTACCTTCAGGAAAACAAGGTCAGCATCTGGGATGAATGGGCCGATGAAAACGGCGACCTCGGACCCGTCTATGGCGCCCAATGGCGGCGCTGGCAGGGCGCACCGGGTGCGGAGCCCATCGACCAGATCAAGAAACTGATCGAAGGCATCAGGACCAATCCCTACAGCCGTCGTCACATCGTCAGCGCCTGGAATGTTGCCGTCGTCGATCAGATGGCGCTGCCTCCTTGCCACTGCCTGTTTCAGTTCTTCGTCGCCGATGGCAAACTGAGCTGCCAGCTCTACCAGCGCAGCGCTGATCTCTTCCTCGGCGTGCCGTTCAACATCGCCAGCTACGCGCTCTTCACCATGATGGTTGCGCAAGTCTGCGACCTGCAGCCGGGCGACTTCGTCCACACCTTTGGCGATCTCCATCTCTACGCCAATCACCTCGATCAGGCCAGGCTCCAGCTCTCCCGCGAGCCGCGTCCCCTGCCCGTGATGAAGCTCAATCCTGAAGTGAAAGACCTCTTCGCCTTCAAGTTCGAAGACTTCACCCTTGAAGGCTACGATCCGCACCCCGCCATCAAGGCACCCATCGCGGTCTAACAAGAATTGACGGAATCAACCGTCACTCCTTGACCTGTCCCATCGCGGCGGAGACATTCTCGACGCTCAGCAGTTCAGGCAGCACGACGGGTTCTGATTGGCCCGGCAAGTAGAGCACGTTCACCGGCACCGCCGCCTTGCCGAGGTCTGACAGGGCTTTGGTGATGCGCGGGTCTTCGTTGGTCCAGTCAGCTTTGAGCAGTGTGATTTTCTTGTCAGCGATGAGCTTTTGCAGTGCGGCATCTTTGTAAACGCGCTTGTTCACCTGGCAGGTGAAGCACCACTTGGCGGTGAAATCGATATAGACGGGTTTCTTCGCCGCGCGGAGTTCGGCGACTTTCTCTGGCGACCAGGCATCCCAGGTGAGACCGCCCTCGACATGGCTGCCGTCGCTGGCAGCGCTTTGCCCGACATTTGGCCAACCCAAAGTGAGTCCACCAATGAAGCATCCGAGCATGAGCAGGACTGCCAGGTAGCGCGTGGGGGCCGGTTTGTGCGGAAGAGCCCAGCGCCCATAAATCCAGCAGCCGAGAGCGATGATCACGAGGCTGAAGAGCAGGAACAGCATCGGCTGCCCCTCGATCATGCCCGTGAGCACCCAGGCCAGAAAGGCAACCGTGCCAAAGAGCAGGAAGGACATGCCCTGCTTGAAACTCTCCATCCATGCGCCGGGCCGCGGCAGAGCGGCGATGAGATTTGGCGCAAGCGAGAGAACGAGGAAGGGACTGGCCAGGCCAAGGCCGATCATGGTGAACATGAGCATGGCCTCGGCAGCAGGGAGTGTGACGGTGTAACCAAGTGCCGAGCCAAGAAACGGCGCGGAGCAAGGCGTGGCAACCACCGTGGCGAGCAGACCTGAAAAGAAGGAGCCGCCGAGACCGTGCTTGGATTGAAGGTTGGCACCAACCCCCACAGCAGAGACACCAATCTCAAAGAGGCCCGCCATGTTTAAACCAAAGATGAGGAAGAAGACACACAGGCCATAGACAAAGCCGGGAGATTGAAGCTGGAAGCCCCAGGTTTTTCCAAGAGCGATGACCAATCCGCCCAGCGCCCAGAAACAGAGAAGGATGCCAAGAGTGTAGGCAAGGCCGTGCAGCAGCACCTGCTTCTTATCCTCACCCGCCTGCTGGACGACGCTCATGATCTTGATGCCGAGCACCGGAAACACGCAGGGCATGATGTTGAGGATCAGACCGCCAATGAAAGCAAAAAGGAGATACCCGGCGAAGGATCGCTCAACAGGTTTAACAGTGGCATTGCCAGCCGGTGGCGCGGAGGATTCAGGAGCGGCCGCTGCGGTTTTTCCAAACACCTCCGCCATCGCCGGATCAATCACAGCCTTGTCAGCGAGAGTGATCTGGAGCTTCGCCTCGGGTTTCACGGGCATGCAGTTCTCCGGATTGCAGGCAAGAGCATCGACCTTCACCGCGATCTCGGCCACGTCGCCCGCTTTGCCAGCCGGGATGATTTTCGCAGGCAGATAAACCGTGCCATCATAGCCCTGGGATTTTTTGCCATCGGTGGACTCAACCTCACGCGTGGCCGGCCATGGCAGTTCTTCCACAGTCCAGCCTTCCGGCAGCGTCCACTTGAGGCGCGTTGGCTTGCCGACCACTTCAGGCGGCAGTTCTTTGCCATAGGTATGCCAGTGCTCCTCATGCACCAGTTTCACGGCCACGCGGAAGGGCTGACCCGGAGCGGCGGCTTTGACTTCAGAGACAATGGATGCGCTGACCTTGGCGGATGAATCGCCGCCGCCGCCGACAAGGCTGAACTGGCCGATCGCCGGGCGCAGGAAAAACAGGGTGAGCAGGAGAAGTCGCGCGACAGAGTGATTCATGGTGTGGATATCAATACGAGACATCAACCCGCCATTTATTCCAACGCTGAAATCAGTCAGTCGGCAGGGAACGGAAATCAGCCATGTTTGAATTCTCCATGCCAGGAACCATGAGAATACATCGGTTCCAGCGTATGAATCCATGATGCTGAAGCCCCTTCTTCTCCTGAGCCTCGCCGCCACCGCCGCTGGCGCGGTGGATTTCGTCAAAGACATCCAGCCAATCCTGACGGAGCGCTGCCATTCCTGCCATGGCCCGCACAAGCAGGAGGCCGCCCTGCGCCTGGATCACAAGCCCAGTGCATTGAAGGGTGGCGATTTCGGCCTGGCGATCAAACC
>CANJVS010000089.1 GCA_947477755.1 Verrucomicrobiaceae bacterium
AGAAGAGGTTCAGGCGCTGGCGAAACAGTTCCTGGGCAAAGGGCGCGCGGTGGCGGTGAAGGTGCTGCCGAACAAAAAGTCCTGATCCAAGAGAATGATGAGCATTCACCTTTTTGGGTGAATGCTCATAGATCACGTCCTTCTCAGTCAATCACTCTCAATCCTGTTTTCCGGATCAAGGGTTGACGCTTCGTGGAGGCCATTCCAGTCTCCGTGCCCTATGCGCTTCGCAATCTGCAACGAGACTTACCAGAACTGGCCCTTTGAAAAAGTGTGTGAAGATGCCGCCGCGGCGGGTTATCAGGCTTTGGAGCTGGCACCGTTTACTTTGAAGGATGATCCGCGTGATCTCACGGAGGCTGATGCGCTGCGGCTGAGCCAGGTCGCCTCTTCGTTTGGCCTGGAGATTTTGGGATTGCACTGGTTGCTGACAAAACCAACCTGGTTTCACATCACGGCGCCGGACGCACTGCAGCGAAAAGAGACGGCGAAATTTGGCCGGCATCTGGCCCGCTTCTGCGCGATGACCGGCGGTCGCATCATGGTCTGGGGCAGTCCGAAAGCGCGCAACACGCTGCCTGAGTGGGAGTATGAAGACGCGTTCAAACGCGCTGCCGACTCGGTGCGCGAAGTCGCGGAGGAAGCCGGCAAATACGGTGTCGTGATCGCCATGGAGCCACTGGGCAGGAAGGAGACAAACTTCCTCAACACAGCCGAGGAAACCATCCGCCTGTGCAAGCTGGTGGATCATCCGAGCTGCAAGCTGCATCTCGATGTGAAGGCCATGAGCGATGAGTCAAAATCCATCCCGGACATCATTCGTGACAGCAAAGACTGGTTCGTGCATTTCCACGTCAATGACCCGAACCTTCTCGGCCCGGGTATGGGTGAGGTGAAGTATGAGCCCATCATCAGCGCCCTGCGCGAGGTGAAGTATGATGGCTTCCTGTCCGTGGAAGTCTTCGATTACAGCCTGGGGCCGCAACACATCGCACGCGAGAGCATGCGCTATCTCAAAGAAGTGATGGCGTGAGGCTGGCTCCGAAGAACCAGCCAGCAGACCGTCAAGGCAGTGGGATGGCCGCTTCCAGAGTGATGCGGTAGGGTGGTTCTGGACTCTGCCCTTCCCGCTCACCGCCGCAGCGCGGTGATCAGCTCATTCATTTTTGCGCGCAGGGTCTCCATGTCAGCGAGAGTTGGCGGATCATTGCCGAAAGGCGTGTCCAGCGTCGCCACCGCATTGGTGTTACTGCTGGTGCCGCTGATGGAGGCGGCCAGTGCGGCATTGGTCACTTCTCCGGGCGGGCCTTGGGCACCATCGCTGCCGTTGGTGCCATTGGCACCTGGCGGGCCTTGAGGGCCAGGGGGGCCGCCGGGATCACCTTGCGGCCCTTGGGCACCTGTGGGGCCTGCCACGCCCTGCGGCCCTTGCGGGCCTGTGGCTCCGTCATTGCCGGGCGGGCCTTGAATACCCGGCACACCCTGCGGGCCCTGCGGCCCTTCATTGCCTTGGATGCCTTGCGGCCCGGGTGGCCCACCCGGATCACCTGCCGGACCTTGCGGACCAGGGGCACCATCACTGCCATTTTGTCCAGGCACACCTTCCTGACCGCGTGGGATGCCGAAAGTGAAATGCAGACTGTTCCCCACCACGCTCACGATCACGCTGGCCGGATCACCGGGATTGACGCTGCTCACCCCATCCACCTGCGCGGCGGTGAGGGTCACGATGGCGTCGATCAGGTCTTTGAGGCCATTGAGCTGGCCGCGCATCTGCACCGCGTCGATCTCGGTGCCAGCTTGGGGGAGGTTGGGGGAGGTTGGGGTCGAACATACTGAAAGTTAGGAGTCAGGGGTTGGGAGACGGGAGATTCTGTTGATAGTGATTCAGAAGTGGCCCGCACACTCTGTGTGCGGGGTTTGAAAGTTAGGGCGGGCTGTGTCCCCAGCCCGCCGGGTCCGAAAAGGGCGCGTGGCGGACCACGCGCCCTGCCTCGGATGAACCACCGCCAACGGTTCCCGCCTCATGGGCTCACCGTCACCCGCTGCACGGGGGAGAAGCTGCCGTTCGGGCCGTCATCATCGTAGAATTGCAGGCGGTACTCGCGCACCTCCGGCTGCAGCGGGTTCAGCATCGGGCGCTCATCATCGTAGGGGCTGACAAGGTCGATCCCCAGCATCTCCCAGTCCCCATTGCCGCGTCGGCAAAAGACCACCACACCTTTGTGACCATGCTTCTTGAAGCGCACCTTCACGCACTCGCAGCCGCCGCCGCGCTCTGTCTCTAGCGTAAACTCAGGCACGAGGTGCTCGGCCGCGTCTTCATCACCGATGATTTTGAGCTGCTGACCGATCACGTCGGTGTATTGCGGTGAGCGTTTCAGCATCGCCACAAAGTCCTGAATGCGGCGCAGCGCACCGGGTGGCACCGCCACCACACCCGCAGGCAGGGCAGGCGGGGTGAAGACAGGCAGCGCATAGGGCACATCGCCCGCCTCATCCAGCAGCTCGTCGATCGCCGCCGTGGCCTGCGTGCCGTTTTCCCGCGCCCAGGTCAGCCAGGCACCGCAGGCAAACTCGCAGTACTTGGCATCGGCCACACGCGCGGCGACCACGGCAGGATCTTGATCCAGCAGCGCATTGGCCAGGGGCAACTGCGTGCCAAAGTTACCAAACCAGGGCCCGCGCTCAGCGATGCGGGATGGGAAATAAGGCTTTCTTCTCATGGTGTTCTTGTTTCTATGGTTTCTGTTTCTTGTTTCAAAGAGGCCCGACGTCGGTGTCGGTCCCCAAACTTGTCCTGAGCTCCAGGTGGCTCCACTGCTCCACGTTGGCATGGCGGTTTAAGGGTTGAAAATCAGGCAGTTGCGCGCTTTTCCAGGGCTGCCGCTGGTCGAAATTCCGGCGTCGGAGAATGACCCACCGACGCGCGAGAATGATTCTCCGACGTCGGAAAATGATTCTCCGACGCGCGTGAACGATCCACCGACGCCCGAGAATGATCCACCGACGTCGGAAAACGATCCGCCGACCCCCGAGAATGAACCACCGACGCGCGAGAACGATCCGCCGACGTCGGTCGCTGACCCCGCGACGCGCGAGAATGATCCGCCCGCGTCGGTCGATGACTCAGCGACGTCTGAGAATGAACCACGCGCGTCGTTGAACCATTCAGCGGCGTCGTTGAGGGATTTCCCGCAGGCCCTGACCGCCGCAGCGGCCCAGGTGCCGCCCGTCCTGCTCATGCTCCGCTGAGGAGATGGCCTACCCGATCCCAGAATCGTGGGTGTCAGAGCTGCATGACCGATGGCGAAGCGGAAATTCATACAGCCGAGATTTCAGCACGGAACGCGGAAAGGAAGTTAGCCAAATATCTTTGGCATCCCAGGGTAGGGCACGTCGTCCCCGACGCGCCGCTCATAGGTAGGGCACTTGCTCCCGCAAGCGCCGCTCAGGGAAAGGTGGATGCAGGATCATCCGCTCTACCTGTTCATCATCACCTCTCGCAGCGTGGTGCCCAGGCGCTGGCAGTAAAGCGCCACCGTCTTCAGGCCGGGATTCAGCAGGCCGCTTTCAATGTTCAGGATCGTCTGATCAGACAGCAGGCCCGGCACCGCCAGCTCATAGGCGCTGCGTTTTTGCTCCAGGCGCAGCTGCATCAGGTGCGTGCTGATGTGGCGATTGAGTTCGTCTGCCAGATTTAGGTCGAGGGCGGGTGGTGGGTTGGACATAAAGCCGCGCCGACCGCCCTCAGGGGTTGAGAAGAGCTTGCCATTCCCGGCACCACCTCCCACCATGCGCGCCACTCATGCCGCGCCACCCTGATCACCCGAAAATAAATCCTGCTCAGTGCGCACAGAGCACAGAGCACAGAGCACAGAGCACAGAGCACAGAGCACAGAGCACAGAGCACAGAGCACAGAGCACAGAGCACAGAGCACAGAGCACAGAGCACAGAGCACAGAGCACAGAGCACAGAGCACAGAGCACCATAGCGTAGTTTCCGTTGTCAAACGGAGTTCTGAAAGTGGCGCTGGTCACGTTCATGGTTGGGAGCGTGATTTTTTCAGAATCCGTTTGGGTGTCAAGACTTCCGCGCAGGCGGGTGGCCTGAATCTTCTAGCGGGAGGGTTGTGCTGAGGTCATGCCCACGCTGAACTGGATCGGCAAGGAGGCCGTCATCAATCATCATCTCGACGTTCCGTTTCACTTGTTGAAGGACGTACCGGACCTCGGCTGTGGTGATCCCGGCAGTGGCAATCTCATTGTGGAGGGCGACAACCTCCTGGCTCTCAAAGCCCTGCTTCCCTACTACAAGGGCAAGGTGAAGTGCATCTGCATCGACCCGCCTTACAACACCGGAGTCGATGAACGAGATGCAGAGGGAAAACGCTCTGGGTGGGTTTATAGTGACAACATTGACAACCCGGTTCAAAAGGCTTGGCGGAACAAGGTGGTTGGACCGGAAGCTGAGGACTTGTCGCGGCACGACAAATGGCTTTGCATGATTTACCCGCGTTTGATGCTGTTGAAGGAAATGTTGCGGGACGATGGCATCATCTTCGCCAACATCGACGAGAACGAGTATGCGAATCTGAGGCAACTCATGGACGAGGTTTTCGGGATTCCGAACCGTGTTGGCACGATCATCTGGCACAACGCCACGGATAACAATCCCACGAACATAGCCATCGAACATGAATATGTGCTCAGCTAGGCGTGAAGGATCTGCTTCAGCAAGACCGTGCGCTGATCCTCTGGCTGGTGCCGAGTGACACGATCCGCACGCAGACCCTCGCCCGGCTCAAAGACAGCGCCGATCCGTATCGGCAGGCGCTCGATACGAACCTCGGCAACGTGGCCGTGCTGGACATTGAAGAAGCCACGCGGATAAAGCGCGCAATGCTGGACAGTCACACGGTCATCGTGGTGGCGACGATGCAGGCCTTCCGCCGGAAGGACATGAGCGCGCTGAATGTCTATAAGAACAACGGCGAGCTGATGAGCCACTTCGAGAACCTGCCCGCCGAACTGCTGGAGGTGATCGAGCGCGAGCCGGAAGGGCACTTCCAGCAATCGCTGGTGAATGTGTTCCGCCTGCGGCGTCCGTTCGTGATCATCGACGAGGCGCACAATGCGCGGCAACCGCTCTCCTTTGAAACGCTGCGCCGTCTCAACCCCAGCGCTGTTCTGGAACTGACCGCAACGCCGAATCTGAAAGCGGAAATCGTGAAGGAAGATGGCGAGACCTTCGAGAACCCGCCGAGCAACGTGCTCTTCTCGGTTTCTGCTTATGCGCTGAAAGCTGAGGAGATGATCAAGCTGCCGATCTACCTGCGCTATCGCGAGCCATGGGACGCGCTGTTGGGCGACGCAATTGGTTTGCTCAAGCATCTGGGCACGGAGGCACTGCAAGAGGAAGCGCAAACGGGCGAGCACATCCGCCCGATCATGCTGCTGCAGGCGCAGCCCGAGTATACCAATCGCGCGAGCATCACGGTGGATACCGTGGAGGCGAAGCTGAAGGAGTTTGGCATTCCCGAGAACGAAATCTGTGTGCATACCGGCGACCGCCCCGGCTTGAATAAGATCAATGTGATGACGAAGGAATGCCCGGTGCGCTTCATCATCACGGTGCAGGCGCTCAAGGAAGGCTACAGCAGCGCTTCCTCATCGCGGCGGACCGGCAGATGGAACTGCTGCAAACGACCGCCGCCTGGCCCGTGGCCAAGCTAGTGAACGAGATCGACCGCTCCTTTGCCCACGCAGGGTTGACGGATGCCGAGACCGGCATCTGGCTCACGCGCGTGATCGCAGAATTGGAGAAGCGCGGCATCACGCTGGAAAAAATGACAGCCCATCGTCACCGGCTTTTTCGCGCCGTGTCCGCTCGTGTGAACGAACTGGAGAAGCAGAATCGCAGGAAGACTTATGAGACTCTTTTGTTCGGCGATGGCTCTGGTGCCGTGCATGTGACGCTGGCGAGTGTGTTCACCTTCAACCCAACCAAGTATCCCGTCGGTGATCGCTACCAAGGTCTCGAACTACCGCGCCACTACTACAAGGAGATCGGCGCGATGAATGGCGAGGAAATCGACTGCGCAAAGCTCATTGCCCACGACGAGCGAGTCGAGACATGGGTGCGCAATCTGGAGCGTGAGCCTAAACTGAGTTTCTGGATTCAGACGAGCACGGACAAGTTTTACCCCGACTTCCTTGTGAAGCTCAAGAATGGCAAAGTGCTCGCGGTGGAATACAAGGGGCTGAATCTCTCGACCACCGACGACACGAAGGAGAAGGAACGCCTTGGCAAGCTGTGGGCAGAACGCAGTGATGGACAGTGCTTCTTTGAAATGGTGAAAGGCCCAAATGAGCTGAGCAAGATCCAGGACGCGATGAAGACAGTGGGTAGATGATGAGATGCTGCTGGGTGGCCTTCACTCCCAGCACCCGGACCACGGAGCTTCAGCCGAGTGCTGCAAAACTCACTGCTTGATGCCCTGAAGCCGGCCTCTCAGCTTAGTGCCGTCGCTTGAGCTGGATGCGTTTGAAGCGCTCGGTCGGATCCATGCTCACGCTCATTACTGCCGGGTCATCGACAAAAATGTTGTGAATCATGCGCCGGTAGTAGCTGTTCATCGGCTGCATGATCTCTGACTTGCCCGTGGTGCGCACGCGCTCACCGAGCTCCTTGGCGTGATCCACCAGTTTGTCCTCACGCATCGAGCGGAAGAACTCGACATCCACGCGGATGCGCGGCGCGTCGGGAATGTGCCGCTGCAGAATACGGTTCACCAGATACTGAATGTCCTCCATCGTTGAACCCCGGCGACCGATAAGCTGCTGACTGTCATCCGTGTGGATCTGCAGCGTTGGTCCTTCCGGGCCGTCGAACTGGTCGATCTTCACGGTGAATCCGAGGTAACCGAGCATGGTATCAAGGATCTGACTGGCGTGGGCGATGGGAGTCATGGCGTCTGGGAAATGGGATCAGGGGTTAGGGCAGTAACGCGGGATCTCCTATTGGTACATCGGATTGGCACAAGTTTCCACGTTCTCCTTGCCCATTCTGTCCCTGCCTCATGATTTAGGCTTGCCACGGCGTGAGGTTTCTGAGACGAAACAAGCATGCACGCGGCGCCATCACTACCCCTGACTTTTTTTTCCTTCAAAGAAGGCGTCATCGAAAGCTCGGGCGACCAGGAGCTGGTCGATGCCTTTGCCGCTGATTTTCAGGGGCTGCGCCACTTTGGAACCAAGATCGGCGAGGCTCTCCAGCTGGGGGATGCGTGGGCCGGCACCGTTCAGGAGGATGACCTCACCGTGGCCTATGCCTATTTCGGCGCGGGCACGGGTCCGAATGATCCTGGCGCAGGGGCGATGATCGCTAAAAAGATCCGACTCTACGAACTGCTCACCGAAGTCACCTCGCATCAACCCTGAACCATGGCTGCGCCAATCACCCCATCTCTCCGCTCAGCCCTGGAGCGCCTCAAAAACGGCGGTGCCGTCAATGGCATTTTACTCGGCTGGCGGCGGCAGTTGCTGCTGAATCTTCTGCCCTTTGAAGAATTCCGTGCGGAAAAACTTCTGCAATCCGTCCATGATGCCCGGGACCATTTCGCGAGTGGCGGTGACCGCTGCGTGGAGACCTTTTGGTTCGGCTACGACGCCTGTCATGCTCTTATGGTGTTTCGTGGCGACTGCGTTCTGGTCATTCTTCACTCGAGGGCAGTTGAGGCTGACTTCCTGCTCGGTGCCGCCCAGACTTTTCTCGATGACAGCCAGCTCCTCATCGACGCCCTGCTGAATCCACACACCGACAACGCCGGAACTCAATCACCCAACGAGGAGATCCACTCCGGTCCGCATCACACCAATCTGACATCGGGGCTGATCTGATCACTTCCGCCGCCAACGCGCCCGGTGCATTTCACGGCCCATGGACAACCAGTGGGATTCAAAGTCAGTGGTCGGGTAAAAGAAGGCATTCTCAGGCCAGTCGAGACGCTCGAACTCCGGTCGGCTGGCAAAGCTCGTCAGAGCATCCTTGAAATAGACCTGATCGTCCGTCTTCAGCAGGAACTCGCCGCCAGGCACCAGCACACGGGCCAGACCGGAGAGGAACTCGTCCTGATTCACCAGGCGGCGCGCCTCATGCTTCTTCTTTGGCCATGGATCGGGACAAAGCAGGTGCAGGCGCGAGACGCTGGCCGTGGGCAGCAGCCAGCCGACGGTGTAGCCGCTTTCCAGTCGCATGATTTTCCCATTGGTCAGTCCGGCCCGGTCAATCTTGCGGCAGGTTTTGGAAACCCGACCGAGCATCCTCTCCAGGCCGAAGAAGTCGCGCTCAGGATAGTGCTGAGTCATGCCGAGAAAGAAGCTGCCATCACCACATCCCAGCTCCACTTCCAGCGGTCGGGTGGCATCGGGGAACATCTCCTCGCGACGGAGTTCGCGGAAGTAATCGGGCGGAATGAAGAGCGCTGACATGAAGGGCGCAATTCAGGAGTGACATTCG
>CANJVS010000090.1 GCA_947477755.1 Verrucomicrobiaceae bacterium
ATTACAACCAGAACATGCCGCAAACTCCGACTATGATGAGCGAGATTCTTATCAACGGTGTCCTTGACTGGTACAAGATCCCTGAAGCTCTGCCTGCCGGCCGCAGCTATGCGCAAGGAATTCCTCTGCATGTGCAAACAACACTGGGTGAGGAGAACATCCCTCCATCGGGACAAGTGGTGTTGGGTTTTGGCCCACCTCCAGGCAATGCGCTGCTGAGTTTCACCGAAGGCGGAATCGGCCTTGGGTTTGGCCAGAGCTTCAATATCAGCACCTTGAACGTGGTCAGCTTCCCCACCGTCAATCCGAATCAGGTAAAAATGACTACCTTCAATGCCTCTACGAGCAAATTCTCCGGGAACTTCACACTGACCGGTTCTGGAGAGAATCCTCGGCCCACATTGACCACGAAAAAATCCGGCACCAGCACAAGCATCAGTCGCACAGCCAACTTCAATGGCGTCCTACTTCGGAGGCTGGGCAAGGGAGTCGGCTACTTCCTGCTGAACCAACTGCCAAGTGCCGGCCCGCCTCCAACCACACTCACCACGTCACCGATTCTTTCAGGCCAGGTCATCATCGAAGGCAATCTTTACTGAGGGTCACGCTCATCCGAGTGACATTACAGCGCTTTCACTGGAACAAAACCCGGTGAAAGCGTTTGATGTTTTACAACATCCTCCGATTGCCTCCTTGACGCTTCGGCGCGGACTCCTACTGTCTCGCCGCCCCTCTTTCCCCATGAACATCCACGAATATCAGGCCAAGGAACTCTTCACAAAATACGGTGTCGCCACACCTCCCGGCAAAGTCGCAGAGACAGCTGAGGAAGCTGGCAAAATCGCCGCTGAACTTGGCGGAGCCGGCTTGGTGGTCAAAGCCCAGGTTCATGCAGGCGGCCGAGGCAAAGGCACTTTCAAGAACGGATTCAAAGGCGGCGTGCATGTGATTAACACGGCTGCCGAAGCTCAGGAAATCGCCGGCAAAATGCTTGGCCAGACGCTTGTAACGCATCAAACAGGCCCCGAAGGCAAATTAGTGAGCAAGGTGCTTGTTGTGAAATCAGTGGATATCCAGAAGGAATTTTATTTTGCCATTCTGTTTGATCGCGCCAGCAGCAGTCATGCTCTGATCGCCAGCACTGAAGGCGGCATGAACATCGAAGAGGTGGCGGCAAATACTCCAGAGAAAATCTTCAAGGAGTTCGTCAACCCTGCGCTCGGCCTTCAACCCTATCAGGCTCGCAAGGTCGCTGCCTCACTCGGTCTTCAGGGAGCACTGGCCAATCAGGCCGTGAAGCTGTTCACCGCCCTGTGGAATCTTTACCTCAAGAGCGACTGCTGCCTTGTTGAGGTCAATCCTCTGGCAATCACGACAGACAATCAGGTCGTCGCGCTGGATGCCAAGTTCAACTTCGACGACAACGCGCTCTATCGGCAGAAAGAGATCGTCGCCATGCGCGACAAAACGGAAGAAGATCCACGTGAAGTCGCTGCCAGCGAGTTCGGCCTAAACTACATCGGTCTGGATGGCAACATCGCATGCCTGGTCAATGGTGCCGGACTAGCCATGAGCACCATGGACATCATCAAGTTGCATGGCGGCGAGCCTGCCAATTTCCTCGATGTTGGGGGTGGTGCTACCAAAGAGCAGGTCACGGCAGCCTTTAAAATCATTCTTGGCGATCCAAAAGTGAAGGGCATTCTGGTTAACATCTTCGGCGGAATCATGGACTGCGACATCATTGCCAACGGCATCATTGCTGCCGCCCAGGAGGTCTCCCTGAACATCCCGCTCGTCGTTCGTCTGGAGGGTAACAACGTTGAAGCCGGCAAGGCTACCCTCTCAGCAAGCGGACTCGCCATCACCAACGCGGAAGGCCTGACCGATGCGGCCCAAAAGATTGTGGCGGCCGTTGGCAAGGCATAGTCTGCAATTCAAATCCCCTCTGACCAAAGACCGATGAGCCCAAACTCATCGGTCTTCTTCTTTTATCGCGACGTAAAAAGCCAAAACTCCAGTTGCATCTGCTGTAGGAAAGCTATACTCCGCGCCCTGCATTCAGCAGGACATGCTCAGGTGGCGGAATTGGTATACGCGCAGGATTAAGGATCCTGTGCCGAAAGGCTTAAGGGTTCGAGTCCCTTCCCGAGCACCACTCCTTGAATTACAAGGAGTTACGACAGAAGCGGCGGCTCGCTTTCGCGCTCAATAAAAAGTTACGTGTGCATTTCGTGTGCACTTTTCAGACTCTCACTCTCGCGCAGGCAGTGACATTGGACGGAAAGGACAGGACAGGCACGGTGGCGATCGTCACACGTCCGCACGCAAGCGTTCAAGTGCTCAAGCATAGGCACCCACACGCCCGGCCACTGGCACCATCCCATCGTACAGCGCAGACGGTGGGAGGGAGTCCGTCAAAATTTTTTCCTTCTCATGTCTGGTGATTACCTTGCCAGTTCATCCCTCCACATGCTATGATGCACATTCCGAAAAATGGACCAACAGACGATGATACTTGTAAACTTATAAGTTGACATGGCTCTACAGCTTTTGAAAATACCTGGTGTGGAGCCTGAACACGAAACTGCGGTGAGAATCCGCGCTTTAGCCTTTGTTTCTGGTGAGGAAACAACGTCTGAGGTACTTAGCAAGCTTGCTGAATGGTCCAAATCTGAACCGTCCGATCACAAGAAAATTATCAACGCAATGAAAATCGCCGCCCTGACAAAGCGCGGTCTTCCAATCAGTGAGAAACATGTCACCAAATGCGGTAACTCCGCTTATGGCGATGTGTACGAATTTCGCGCCAACGCTGGTAAACCTCGCGTAATGTTCTTTTACCTGGAACCAAATTTGATCGTTTGCACCAACACTTTCTGGAAGACAAATGCCCGAGAAAATCAAGACAATGCCTTCAAAAAATGTTCTCAAGTGAGAAATCTTTGCCTACAAAACCAATCTCTAACACTAACATGAGCACCTCACTCACATTGCCGAACGCTTCCACGCTAGAGGATGATCTGCGCGCATTATTTGAGGACTTCCCAATTGTCTCCAGCGACGATATGGCCGCGTTGAAAGATGCTGCAAGAAAATTGGAGCGTGACCCACAGTTTCACGCCAATTTCCTCAAGGGGAAATTTGTTGCCTTGATAATGGAAGCGATGGAAGACCTTGGCGTGAACCAGACGGTTGTTGCCAGTAAATGGGGACGTTCGCGCCAGTATCTCAGCAAACTCTTGAACGAGGATAAGCGGGTAAACTTTACTTTTGAAACTGCGACCGAACTGGCGATGGCCGTGAATCGCAAATTCGATTTTGTGTTGGTCGATATGGACGAACTAAAGTACACTTGGCGATATGAAAAACTTCCAGAACTAGACGTGACACCCTCAACCTTCAGAGAGGAAAATGGGCAGGCGTCACCATTCACAAGCCTTATTTTCGAGGAACGCCCAACGCGAAATTTTACCAGTAATAGTTATGGACACATCGGCACCAGCACAGAATTCAATGACACCTCCTGCGAACTTCCAGCTTGAGGAGTTTTTCTTGAGCAAACTGCATCTGGACTACCGCCCCCCCGAGAAAGACGAAAAACCCACCACCCAGGTGAATTTCGGAATCGACTACACAGTCGGCGTTCACAATGTGGATAAAAATCGTTTTCGGATGAATCTCACGGTCAATGCAAAGGAACTCAACGAAGAAAGTGCGCCTGTCGGCCTAACAGTTGAATCTGAGATCGTGGGTTTCTTTTCTCTCGATTCCACCATTCCCGAAGGAGAACGGCAGATCAGAGCGCGCGTCAATGGGGTTAGCATTTTGTACGGCATACTTCGCGGCATAGTAGCTTCGTCCACTGGGGTGTTCGAAGGAGGCAAATTTTCGATGCCGTCGATCAATGCGATGGACGTTGTCAACACAATCGAAAAAAATCGAATTGAGAGACACAAAAATAAAGGCTCCCAACCCAAGACTAAGGCTTCCGCCATCTGACCCCTTGCGGCCTTAGTCGCGAACTTCAGTTCTTTATTTGTGTGCTTAATGCGGAAGATCGGTCCTTACTGCCTTTTTGATTTCGCCCGCCACTCCCACGGCGGCACTGGTGAAGCATCTGCCCACAAGCGACGGCGGGCGGCTTTCGCTTCGTTCTGAGCGGCTAGCGGGGCGGCATCCTTGGAGTACTTCTCATAGCGCCACGCGAGGCCGCGCAGCACCATTTCCCGATTCACGTTTCATCACCATGGGTGTGCTCCAAACAGCTAACCCTCTCAATAGCGCTGTCGCTGCTGGGTGTGCGGCGGCTGGCATATGTTGGAGGAATCGGCGGAGGCATAGCGGGTAAAAGTAGGGGAGCGGTTTCATGGGTTGTTCAGGGCAAAGTGTTTTCATTTTCTCTGGAAGGCTCACTGTCAAAACTGCTAAAAGGGGGGGTGGGGGCCTTTTGACAGTTTTGACAGTTCGCTTCTGGTCAGTTTTGAAATGTTTGAGGGTGGGCGAGGTAGTCCACTCGCGGGCGTCCCCCTGTTTCGACTTCTAGCTCTGATAGCCACCTGTGATCGACGAGCATATTGAGTGCAGCCGTGATCGTTTCCCCATCGGTGAGGCCCGACCAGCAGGGACGCTTGAGCTGATGAATGGTGAACCGTGCAGAATCGCAGCAAGTGAATGTCGGCTTCCCTTTGTCCTTTTGAATGCCTCCACACGTTCAGACCAAGAATCATCAGCGAGGAATGCGTCAGTGAACCGCTCCTTTTGCAGTGCTGAAAGTTTTGTCCACGGCTTCAAACCCGCTCCGGCAGGTTCGGCTCGATGTACAAGAGTGCTGCCATTCCACACATTCGCGTTGTCGGCTTTCTTCTTCATGCCCTGCGTGCCTCCTGCTTGCTGGCTTTCTGCGCGGAGAAGTCGGCTTCCACGACGTTGGAAGGGCTTGCGGTTAAAAGCGCGCCTAAGCCTGCTGTGATGCGTCGCTTCTTGTCCGTGTAATAAGCGGCGGTCGTGCTTATCTGTGCGTGCCTGAGAACTGATTGAGCGGCAAAGATGCCGTGTGCGCTGGCTAGGATTGCGCCCAGTTCCTTCCGTAGTTCATGGAGCGGCTTCTGCGCCTTCACTCCATGCTTTCTCAGCCATGCGTAAAGGGTGGCAAAATCAGAATCGCAACGGTAGTAAACACGGCTGGACTCATGGCGAGGTGCGCAGGCGGACTCTATCACGAAAGGGCCGCTTGCCGTCGCCTTCCATCCTCGAAGCATGGCGAGCAACTCGGCATCAAGATCAACCTCGCCCGTGCTATCCTCCGACTTGGGCGTGAAGTATTCGGTGCGCTCGATACGAACGACTTCCTTGGTAAAATCAACTTGGCTCCATGTCAGCAGGTCAATCTCCCGCTTCCTCAGTCCGCACAGCAGGCCGAGGGCGAAAATCTTGAAGGGTTCGCCAGTGAGTTCCTGCTTGGCCTTGTCGATCAATACGGCGGCGTCGATCTTGCTCTGATAGGCGGTGTTCGCCTTCTTCTTTTTCTTCTTTCTCCCGCCGTGAAAATCGAACGTGCTAACAAAGGGCAGAGGGTCAGGCAGGATCAAGTCGGCGCTGGCAAACTCGCGCGCTTCCGCTGAGAAGAGAGCGCGGGCAGAACGTAGGCGGCTGGTTGCGGTGTTCTCAGCGCGGCGGCGTGCATCAGGTGACGCGCCAGCCTTGTCGATATAAGCCAGCTTCCATTTCTGAGCGGCGGCGGCTGTGAGGATTGAAAGCGGCAGCGCGTCCACCTTTGCGAGCCATAGCGCATTGCCTCCGCCCTGTGCATTGAATCTGGACAGGTAAACGATGCGCTTGCGGCGGTCGCGTTTGGGTTCGCCGTGTTCATCCGTCGCGGGTTGATCTCCGATTCCTTCGATCTCACTGGCAATCTGGCGGATTGAATTGGCGTAGTTGGTGAAGGTGGCGGGTCTGATTTCAGCGGTGGCCTTCACGGATTCCAGCCATGAACCAATGGTTGCAATCCTCAACGCCTTCACAGCCTCAGGCTTGAACTTCTCCAAGGTCGCCTCCCATCCATGCGCGACGATGTGAAGATAACGGTCACGCGCCCTCTCCGCTGCAATCGCTCTGTCGGCTGTTTCCAATGGGAAGCGGTGGCGTTGCTTCCGGTGAGCGATTTGTGCGTTGTAGTGAGGGCTGGAACCGGGTTTGTGAACCTTTGCGAGCCAGTAAGCGGCGGCGGTTTTGGGGAGTGCCTTTGTGGCTTTGCTTGGCTTGGTGTGCATTTCGTGTGCACTTTTTTGGTTCTCTGGTGCTACTTCATGTTCGGCGGTGTTCACATCAAAAGGCGCTGGAAGCCTTGTTTTACCTTGGTTGCGCGTGCTCATGGGCAAACATTGGCGAACAAGATGAAACCCGCAAGGGTAGAATTAATGATCCTGTGCCGAAAGGCTTAAGGGTTCGAGGCCCTTCCCGAGCACCACTTCATTTTGAAGTGGTTTGAATGACAAGGTGGAGATCAACCCATCACATCCTGATTAGCCCTGAGATTCATTCGAATCGGTAAGGAGTGCTCAATCACTGACGGGCCGAATAGGCATCGACATAGCCACGCTCGAAGCTGCGACGGTAGCGTGGATCATAGCTGCCGACATGGGCTCCAGGATCATTGGGGCGCCCTCCAACTCGGTCACGAACGCCATAATCGTAGCCCTGATTGTAGACAGGGTCGTTGGCTGGCGGCGGGGAGCCCGCGCCAGCATAGGGTGATGGAGCCTGTGACTGGGGTTGCCAGAGCTGTGAGCCAGGCAAAGGAGCAAGTGCGGGGGCATAGCCTTGATCATAACCTGCCTGATAGGCGGCCTGAGTGGCCGGTGTGTAGCTCTGATAATGCCGGTTGTAGCTCTTCAACAAGCCAGCGGATGAATCCATGCGAGCATCGGCGATACCGCGCTCATAAGCTGACTGATTCTGCTCCTGTGAATCATCGCGCGACTGGCTGCGATACTGTTCGCGCTGATCCGTGTAGGGCTGTGGCGACTGCGGGCCAAAGGGGCTCGTCAAATTGCCATATTGATCGACACATTGAGTAAGCAGGAATGGAGAAAGGAGGACAAGAAAGCGCATGGGGAATTGTCGTGAGGAAAGAAAAGGAGTGAAACCCAATCAGATAAAAAAAGCGGCCCGTTGCGGGCCGCATTTAAAGTGAAGTGACTATTCTTCGAATCGAATCACATACTCGCCCTTCTTGTGCATGTGCTCGTGATCACGGGCGCGGATTTCCAGGTAGCTGGTGTCGGTTTTGATCCACTCGACCTGGCGCAGAAGTTTGTCACGTTGGGCCAAGAGGCCATCACGCTGGATCTTCATGGCTTGAAGTTTCGCGCGCTGGGCATTCTGCTCTGCCAAAGGTTGCCGATAGACGGCCACCACGACCGGCACCACCAGAAGCAGGAGACAGAATTTACCGACTCGCACGACCCCCCTCAGACAGCGTTCAACGCGCTGAGGCTTTTCATGCTCAATCTGGATTTCCTGATACTTCATAGTGATGCCGAATCGCACGGCGTTGTGAGTTAGACCTTCATGCGGCCTCCGAAAATCGCGTTATCACCCAGTTCCTGCTCGATGCGGAGAAGCTGGTTGTACTTGGCGATACGGTCGCTGCGGGAAAGGGAACCAGTCTTGATCTGGCCGCAATTCGTGGCCACGGCGAGATCGGCGATGGTGTAATCCTCAGTCTCTCCGGAACGGTGGCTCATGACGGCGGTATAACCATGGCGATGAGCCAGATCAACTGCATCCAGAGTCTCGGTAAGGGAACCGATTTGGTTCACTTTCACGAGAATGGAATTGGCGATGTTCATGTCGATGCCCTTCTGGAGGAATTTCGTGTTTGTCACGAAAAGATCGTCACCAACGAGTTGCGTCGTGGCTCCGAGTTCCTTCGAGATGACGGCCCATCCATCCCAGTCGTTTTCGGCGCAACCATCTTCGATGGAGATGATCGGGAAATCCTTTTTAAGCTCGGCGTAATAGGCCACAAGCTCGGCAGCGGTGCGCTCAGACTTGTCGCTCTTTTTGAAGACGTACTTGCCCTTGGCCTTGTCGTAGAATTCAGAGGAAGCCACATCGAGGGCGATGAAGATGTCTTTCCCCATCTTGTAACCAGCTTTTTCGATGGCCTGCGCGATGACTTCCAAAGCATGATGGGCGCTTTTCAGCGTAGGCGCAAAACCGCCTTCATCACCGACGGCGGTATTCAATCCCAAATCATGAAGGATCTTCTTCAGGGCGTGGAAAACTTCCGCGCCGTAGCGAAGAGCTTCAGAGAAACTCGGAGCGCCCTTTGGCATGATCATGAACTCCTGAAAGTCGATTGGAGCATCGCTGTGAGCACCACCATTGATGATGTTCATCATCGGCACGGGAAGAACCTTGGCATTTGGGCCGCCGATG
>CANJVS010000091.1 GCA_947477755.1 Verrucomicrobiaceae bacterium
CAGCCGGGCTGCCGCCGCTGAACTTGCCTTCTGCGCCAGCCATGACATGGCGGACAAAATCGCCGCCATTCAATTCCACCCGGCTCACGCCATTTGATTCGCGCTTGGCACTTGGGCAGGAATCGCGAATGTCGCCCATCCCATGACACGGCTGCCACTTTCCATTTCCATCATCTCACACAATGAGGAGGCCAATCTTCGCCGTTGTCTGGCGAGTGCCGCGGAACTGGCCATGGAGATCGTGATCGTCGACTCCGGCTCCACCGACCGCACGGCAGAGATCGCCGCAGAGTTTGCCGCCAAATTTGTGCATCAATCCTGGCTCGGTTACACGGCGCAAAAGAACCTGTGCCTGAGCCTGTGCTCCCAACCATGGATTCTGGCGCTGGATTGTGATGAGGAACTCACGCCAGAGCTGCGCGAGTCCATCCGGCGCTTTTTCGCCGACGGTGATGATGCCAGATTCGATGGCGCGTGGATGTCCCGACTCGTCTGGTTCATGGGCCGCTGGATTCATCATGGCGACTGGTATCCCGACCGCAAAGTGCGCCTGTTTCGCCGCGGGAAAAGCCAGTGGCAGGCCGATGGCGGAGGTCAGGTGCATGAGAGGCTCGTCGTCGATGGGTCCTGCACCACGCTGCGTGGTGACCTGCTGCATTACTCGTTCAAAAACATCCAGCACTACCTCACCAAGCATGTTCAGTACTCCGATGTTTTTTTGCAGACACAGCAGAGCAAGGGCAGCCGCTGGTCCCTGCTGCACACGCTCTTCCGCCCGTGCTGGCGACTGGTGCGCGCCTATGTGCTGAAGCGCGGTTTTCTCGATGGCTTTCCCGGCCTATGGATCGCGGTGGCAACGGCTTTCTTCACCTTTGACCGCTACAGCCGGATGTACGAGAGCGAGGCCGGATCCAAGCCTAACCAGCTTTAAGAAACGTGATTCCGGTAGAGTCCGTCCAGATGGTCGAGCATGATCTCAAGGCTGTACTTCTCATCAACCAGTTGCCGGCCACGAACTGAAAGCAGCCGCGTCGTCTCAGTCTGATCCAGCGCTTCCGCGATACGCTTGGCGAGTGCTGCCGCATCCCCGATCGGCACAATGCGGCCCGTCTCACCATCTCGAATGATCTCCGGGATGCCGCCGCAATCGCTGCCGATCACGGCTGTCTGACAGGCAAGAGCCTGCAAACCGATCTGAGGCACACCCTCATGGCGGATGGATGGAATGATCAGCAAATCGAGAGCGCGGAGAATCTCCGGCACGTCCTCCCGATGGCCGGCAAAATGAATCAAGTCCCGCACCCCGTGCGCAGCCGCCAGATCCTGAAACCGCTCGACAGGCGCGCCGCCGCCCACCACCACAAAACGGATCTTCCTCCCGGCTTCATGAAGCATGCGTGCGGCATCAAAAAAGACGGAATGCCCCTTCCATGAACGCAGCACCGATACCATGCCGACCACCGGTCCCTCCCCCGTCAATCTCAGATCCGCGCGGGCACCCTGCGGATGAAAAAGCTGCACATCAATTCCCGTCGGCAGGGTGGTGATGCGCTCGTCTGGCAGATGAAAGAGTCGCTGAAAATGATCCGTGATCTTCTGACTCGTGGTCAGCACATGATCCGCAAACGTGGTGAAGGCATGACGGCTTACCCATGCATTCGGATACTCGACATCAATGTGACGACTGCGAATCAACAGGGGCACCCGGGCCAACCGTCCTGCAATGCCGAGCAGCCAGCCGTCGCGCGAGCTGTGGGTGTTCAGCACATCGATCCGCTCCCAGCGCAGCCATAAGGCCAGACGAACAGCATCCACCAGCATGCGTGTTTTTTGAAACTTCACCGGCACCGCGCCAATGCGGGCTTCGCGGGCCCGTGCGATGATTTGACTGTGCTCCTCCGCCATCACCCAAGTGGCACAACCACGCTGCTGAAAGCCGCGCAACTCCGCCATGACCCGGTGCTCCTGCCCGCCCCAGCCGCAGGAGGCCTCGGAGTGTACAATGCGCCAGGGGCGGCGTTGAGAAGGTGCGGGATCGGACATGAGGCCTTGTTCATGGCCGCTGCCATGCAGGAAATAAAGTCAGAAATGACGCAAACGCAGTCAGTCGCCGGATCAAGCGGCCGGCTGGGCAAAAAAACTAGTGATTGACACTCAGGCACAAGATTCGTCCGTGGATGAGCAATCCGTGAGGAGCAGGCCAAGCCCCCCTGCTCCTCTTTGAGCCATCATTCCCACGCATGAAATCAAACGCCCCTAACGACTCCGAACCCGTTCTCCGTGACCACGCTTATGATGGCATTCAGGAGTATGACCAGAAGCTTCCCAACTGGTGGCTTTTCACGTGGTACATCACCATGGTGTGGTTCGTCATCGCCTGGGTTGCCTACTACCAGTTCGGCATGGGCATGGCGGATGAGGCGGCGATCGATAACGCGATGGCCAAAATAGCCGAGCACCAGAAGCGGGAGCTCGAACAGATCAACGATGACAAGCTCTGGGACATGTCGAAGGACCCCAAGATCGTCGCCGCTGGAGCAGCTACTTACAGTTCCACCTGCATAGCCTGCCATGCACCCGACATGAGCGCCAAGCTGGCCGGAGCCAAACTGCCAGGCCTGCCGCTCAACGACAAAGAGTGGAAACACGGCAACAACCCGGTGCAACTCCTCACCATCATCCGCAAAGGCGCACCCGATGTGACCAAGGGCATGCCGCCATGGGAACCGCAACTTGGCATCAATCGTGTGGTGGAAGTGCTGGCCTTCATCCTCAGCAAGCATGAAAAGGGCGAGGCGTTCACCCTTGCTCCGGATTCGCCGCTGAAGAAATAAGAAGCCACATGAATAGCCCCACGCTGGAAACACTCTCGACCATTCGCACTGATGGCTCGCGGAAGTTTGTCCACCCGGCGGATGTGCATGGCCGGTTCACCCGGCTGAAGAAGATCGTTGCATTGCTTTTGCTGCTGATCTACGCGGCACTGCCGTGGATTCCGGTGAATGGCTACCCGGCGGTGTTTCTGGATGTTCAGGAACGGCGCTTTCACTTCATCGGGCTGACACTGGCCATGCAGGACTTGTGGGTGGGTTTCTTTCTCATCACGGGACTGGCATTCTCCCTCTTTTATGTGACGGCGCTGTTTGGCCGACTCTGGTGCGGCTGGACCTGCCCATACACGGTCTTTCTGGAACACGTGTATCGCCGGATTGAGCGCCTGATCGATGGTGATGCCAGCGCACAGAGACGTCTTGAAGACGCCCCCTGGACAGGCTCAAAAATCCTGCGCCGCGCGCTGAAACATGGCCTGTTCCTGTTCATCTCCGCGCTGATCGCCCACATTTTTCTGAGTTACTTTGTCTCGCTCAAAAAACTCTATGAGATGATGAAGGGGCCGCCCTCCGAACACCTGCTGGCATTTGGCGTGATGACCTTCATGACCGGCTCGTTGTACTTCGCCTTCAGCTGGTTCCGCGAGCAGTTCTGTATCATCCTATGTCCGTATGGGCGCCTGCAATCCGCGCTGATTGACGAGCACAGCATCATCATTGGTTACGACAAGGCGCGTGGTGAGCCGCGCGGCAAAGCAGGCAAAACCACAGGCTCGTGCATCGACTGCCGCCGCTGCGTCCAGGTATGTCCGACAGGCATCGACATCCGCAATGGCATGCAACTCGAGTGCATCGGCTGCGCAGCCTGTGTGGATGCCTGTGACGACATCATGATCAAGCTGAAGCGCCCCACGGGTCTGGTGCGCTACGATTCGCATGTCGGACTGCATGGTGGAAAGACCCGAATCATCCGCCCGCGCATTCTTTTTTACACCGTGCTATTGCTGCTGGGCGCCGGGGCCTTCTTCTTTTCCGCCACGCGCATCTCACCGATGAGCGCCAGCGCCGTGCGCATGATCGGGGCACCTTTTTACGTCGCGGATGGCGTTTTGAGAAACCAGTTCCTGGTGCGTGTCATCAACAAGCACAACAACCCCTCCACCTATAAGCTGGAGATGGTGGGTGAAATGCCGCCCCAGCTCAGCGTTGCGGGTTTCGTCGAGACCCTGCAACTTCCGGCGCTCGGAGAGGAACAAAAGACACTCGTGCTATCCCTCCCCGAATCAGCCTTCAAAGCCCCCTTCAAACTCCAGGTCAAAGTCACCGACACCATCCATGGCGACACCGTGACAACGCGCGTCATGGAGTTTCTCGGTCCCGATTCGCGCCTGAAATCCAACACTCCACTCAATGCGAAAGATTTTGTTCAATAAACCCTGGCTGCTGCCGGTGTTTGCCTTCGTTTTGTTCATCGGTGTCTGGGTGGCTTTCATCATGTTTGCCGTGAAGCACAAACCGCAGGAAGTGGAGCGCGTGGTGATCCAGAGAAAATCATGACCAGCATCGACACCAGTGCCGCGGCCTTTCTCGCCGGTCTCATGACCAGCGTGCATTGCGTGGGCATGTGTGGTCCGCTCTCCTGCTCGTGGGCGGTGTCGTCAAAGCCCGGTGCATCCGGTTTCTTCCGCGACACGAGCCTCTACCACGCCGGACGCATCGTTGCCTATGGCATCGTCGGAGCCATCGCGGGACTGATTGGCATCATGCCATTGAAATGGTTCCAGCATGGCGCGGGCATCGTGCTGCCATGGCTGCTCGTACTCGCCTTTGCCATGGTCGGCATGGGCTTGGACACCTGGCTGCCTAAACCCAAGTTTTTCAGCAGCGGCATCCGTCGCCTCCAGACGGTCGCGTTTCGCATGAAAAGCCCGCTGCGCGCCGGACTGCTTGGCTTTGCCACACCACTGCTACCCTGCGGACCTCTTTACCTGATGTTTGCGTTGGCGATGGCCAATGGCAGCGCCTTCAAGGGAGCCGAGTTCGCCATGGCTTTTGGTCTCGGCACCCTGCCGCTGCTCTGGCTGGCGCAAACGCAGATCCACTGGCTGGGCGGACGGCTCCAGCCAGCGACAATGCGCAAGATGCAGCGTGCCCTCGCACTCACTGCCGCCATCGTCATGGCCTACCGGCTGCGCGGCACGCTCGATTTTGACAGTAATGCCCTGCCCTCATGCTGCCATGCGATGAATTGATGGTGCAAACTTTCATCTCGACGCGGGGTTGGAGATTTCAGATTCTCGCTCACGTCATTGCATGAAATTTTTCTCCACGTTTCGCGCCAAGCTCATTCTGTCCCTCTTCCCCATCGTGGCTGGAGCGGTCATCGGCGCGTTGCTGCTCTTTGAATGGAAATTCAGCGCGACTTACCAGCATCTCTTCGAAGAGCAGTTTGAGAACCAGATCTCCGCCGTAACGCAGGCCAAGAACAAGCGCTTTGACGCGCTCTCCAGCGTGCTTGAGCGCATGGCGCAGAAACCCGAGGTTATCACCGCCATGAAAGCGGGTGATTTTCCGAAAGCGGTGATGGAATTGCGCCCGGCACTGGAAACCCTGGCCCAGGAACGCCTGCAAAGTGAATTTGGCACCGGTTCACGCATCTCCAGTCCCTTTGGTTCACGTCCTGGAGGTGGCCCGCGCAAGGATGAAAAGGATCGTCCGCGCGACCTGAAGCGCCCGCAAACACCAGGCGGCGGACAGATCACACCATTCATCGCGCTCCTTGATGCCAAAGGCAAATTTGCGACCAATCAACGCCCGCGTCCGGGCAGTAATCTACCTGCCTTCACTCCCGGCAATGGCGAAACGCTGAACCCCAAATCCAGCAAAATGCCATGGTTGGGCGACCGTCAGTTTGCCGAGATCCTCACCGAGCAGCAGGTCGGTTACCTCGTTGTCGAAACGGATGAACGCCGCAACGAGCAGGTGCGCGAGGTTTTCGTGACCCCACTTCGCGACCCCGCGACCAAGGTCTTTCTCGGTGCCTTCGTCTTCGGTCTGCCGGTCACGGGAATCGCCGAGCGCACCCTCTTTGAGCAAACCAAGCGCAGTGAATTCGGGGAAATCATGGGCGGCATCTTTGTGGAAGGAAGGCTCGTTTCCACCACCATTCCCGACGATCAAAAAAGTGTCATCGCCGAGGCCATCACTCAATCGATGGCCAAATCTGACAAGGACAAGCGCGAGATCATCGTGCCCGTCGGCGGTGAAAAACACCGGCTCATCTACCGCGTGCTGAATCCTGAAAGTCCCTTTCCGCAGGCCGCGCAGGTGAACGTCTTCTCGCTCGCGCCACTCCGGGCCGAAATCGCCGACCTGCGCCGCAGCGCCGTCATTCTGGGCATCTTCGCCCTTTCCGTGGCGCTGCTGCTCATCAGCATCACTTCACGCAGTCTTTCCGGCCCGGTCAGTCAACTGGTGAAAGCCACGCAGGAAATCGAGCATGGAAACTTTGACGTTCGCGTGCCGGTCACTCCTGATGAACTCGGGCGCGTCTCCCAATCCTTTAACGACATGGCCGCCGGACTCGCCCTGCAGGACAAGTACCGCAGTGTTCTCAATGCCGTGGCTGACCGCACCATCGCCGAGCGCCTCATTGAAAATCGCGAAGCACTCAGTGGTGAGTTGCGTGATGTGACCATTCTCTTCTGCGACATCCGGGGCTTCACGGCACTGACCGAGCACATGCCGCCGCACGAAGTCATCGAACTGCTGAATGAACACATGACGGCGCTGACAGAAGTGGCTTATGCCCATGGCGGCATTGTGGACAAGTTTGTCGGTGACCTCATCATGGTGCTCTTCGGCGCCCCCATCAGCGGAGCCAATGATGCCATGCGCGCGGTGGAGTGCGCCCGTGCGATGATGGCCCGCCGTCGTGCCCTGAATGCCACTTCCAGGCACCCTCTGGAGATCGGCATCGGCCTTGCCTCCGGCAATGTGGTCGCCGGCTGCATGGGCTCCGATCAGCGGCTGAGCTACACAGTGATCGGCCACCGCGTCAATCTGGCCTCGCGTCTGTGCAGCATCGCCCAGGCGGGAGAAATTATTTCGGATGAAGAAACCGCCGCCGCCATTCGCGACAGCATCAGTTCACAACCGCTGCCGCCGATGCAGCTCAAAGGCTTCTCCAAACCGGTGGAGCCGCACCGCATCACCCAGGCATAAACCGCCCTCACAGCATCAGCCCAAGCAGCCGCTCACGGATCTGCGCACGCCATTTAGCGAGGTAGGCAAACCGGGCCTGCAACGCCTGCAAATCCGACCAGACTGCGGCATCGCTCCGGGCAATGCGTTCGTCACAGGCCGGCAGGCAGGATTCAAGATGCTGCCACTGCGTTTCGATCTCCTCATTGAGTGCCTCAAGCGCCTCACGCAAACGCATCTCCTCGGAAGAGAGCAAAGCCTTGCCGAGCGCCGAGGTCGCCGCCTGTTTGCGGCTCAGGAATGCCGAGCTCTGCTGGAGAAGAGGCCCAAGCTTCTCAAAGAGACCCATCAGACAGTCATCCAGCGGAATGGCGCGCCAGGCCGTTTGTGAGTGCCGGTCAATCAGATGCTTCAATCGCGTCACCGGAGATTTTAACGCCTCCAAAGCCGCATTGAGTTCCGTGCTCAGCAGGGCATCACCACCCGCTTGATCAGGGTGCGCCGTGCGCGTGGCCTTAAGGTATGCCTGCTGCAACAGATCCTCATCCAGCACCGCGCGCGGAGGCAGGGACAGCAGTTCAAAAAAATCCGCCATGGCTTATGCGGCAAAACTTTCACCGCAGGAGCAGGTGACGACCGCGTTCGGGTTCTTCACCTTGAACCCGCCCTGCTGCAGATCATCACTGTAGTCGAGCTCGGAACCGCTAACAAAAAGTGCGCTCTTTGGGTCAATCACCACGCGAACGTTTCCCGTCACGACCATGATGTCGCGGTTGGCCGGTCCGTCCACGAGGTCCATCTTGTATTGCAGACCGGAACAGCCGCCGCCGACCACGGCCACGCGGAGTGCGCCATTTTCGGCACGCCCCTGCTTGGTGAGCAGGCTGGTCAGCTTGTCTGAAGCATTCGGCAGCACTTTGATGAGCTTCTCGTTGCCGATCTTGTAGTTAGGAATTGTCGCGGTCATCACGGAATAAAAACACCGGGCGGATCAGGCGGGTTGCTTTGCCTTCCATTCCTGGAAAACACTCAGCGGCGCTTTAAACTTGGCTCCGCAGCGCGGACAGGTGATGTCGGCATGTCCATCCTCAAAAACGGCATCCAGATCCTCCTGCGGCAAACGACTGAGCATCGGGAACAAACGATCCACCGAGCAGCCGCACTCAAAGACATACGCCCGCGTTTCGAGCAGGGAGAGTTGCTCCGTTTGATCAATCACCGGGAGGTCGGTGTCCTTCAGGCCGGCAAGCCAGGCCAGATCCGCATCAGGCTCGGCGGAGATCTGGACAAAGTCCTCGTCGGACAGGCGGAAGTAGCGGGTGAGCCGCTGTTCGCTCTGCGTGTAAAAATGCTCGATCGCCGCCAGAACGTCGCTG
>CANJVS010000092.1 GCA_947477755.1 Verrucomicrobiaceae bacterium
CATGGTGGCGATTTTTGCAGGCAGGGTCTTCTGATCAAACTTCTCGGTGAAGAGATGAGGATAGGAAGGCATGTTTGAACCGATGGAGGTGCTGCGCGGATCCTTCATGTGATTGAAGTGCCAGCTGTGCGGATACTTCCCGCCTTCACGCGCCAGATCAGGACCGGTGCGCTTGGAACCCCATTGGAAAGGGTGATCGTAGATGCTCTCACCCATGCGACTGTACTCACCATAGCGGAGGACGTCAGGCAGCATGGTGCGGATCATCTGACTGTGGCAGTTGTAGCAGCCTTCACTGACGTAGATGTCGCGACCGGTGAGTTCCAAGGGTGTGTAGATCTGCTGGATGCGGTCCTCCATGTTTTTGGCACGGTTCACCATGACGGTGGGGATGATCTGGATCAAACCGCCGAGTGCGACCGCGACAAACGTGAGCAGGGTGAAGGGTAACCAGTTTTCCAGCAGTCGCTCATACCATGCTGACCAGGACTGGTGCGAGGAGATGAATTTTTTGACCGCAATCGAGGCGAAAATGAGCGCGCAAATGAGTGCGGCGATGTCGGCACCCTTTGGCAGGAAAAGCCAACCGAGAAGGAGGAAGAGACCGCCGAAGAAATAGGTGACTGGATCGGCCAGGAAGGTGGTCTTCAAGCCCATGTTGTCGATGCTTCCACGCTGGATCACGGCCACTTCACGGGTTTCATTGACTGCCTTGCCACTGCGTGCAGTGAGCACAAGGTTCACCAGCATGAGACCCATGCCCACGAGGTACATGACACCGCCGATGATGCGGAAGGCCATCATGGGGCGGATGGCAGTGAGCGTCTCGATAAAGTTCGGGTAGGTTAGTGCGGTGCCCGCAGCATTGGTCGAGTTCAACATGAGCCCCTGCATGATGCCGGAAACCCACATGGCAGCCACGTAGAGGAGGATGCCAAAGAGGCAGATCCAGAAGTGGAAATTGGCCATGGGCACGGAGTAAAGCTTGGTGCCGTAGAGACGTGGGGTGAGCCAGTAGAAAAGACCTGCCGCCATGAGTCCATTCCAGCCGAGCGCTCCGCTGTGGACGTGGCCGATAGTCCAGTCTGAATAGTGGGAGAGTGCATTCACCGCGCGGATGGAGAGCAATGGTCCCTCAAAAGTGCACATGCCGTAGAAGGTCACGGCTGCGATGAAGAATTTCACCACGGGATCGGTGCGCAGCTTGTCCCAGGCACCGCGCAGGGTGAGCAGGCCATTCAACATGCCACCCCAGCTTGGAGCCCAGAGCATCAGGCTGAAGAACATGCCCAGCATTTGCAGCCACTTCGGCAGGGCTGTGTTCAATAGATGATGCGGGCCGGCCCAGATGTAGATGAAGACCAGCGACCAGAAATGGACGATGGACAGGCGGTAGGAGTAGACTGGCCGTCCGACCGCCTTGGGCAGGAAGTAGTACATGATGCCGAGAATGGGCGTCGTGAGGAAGAAGGCTACGGCGTTGTGACCATACCACCATTGAATGAGCGCGTTCTGCACGCCGGCAAACACGGTGTAGCTGTGCGTCCAGCTTGTAGGGATGGAGATGTGATTGACGATGTAGAGCAGCGCGATCGTGATCACCGTGGAGATGTAGAACCAGAGGGCGACGTAGAGTGATGGCTCATTGCGTCTGGCCAGCGTCCAGAAGAAATTCACCGCGAACACCACCCAGATCAGAGCGACGGCGATATTGATGGGCCAGATCAGTTCCGCGTATTCCTGCCCGCGAGTCAGGCCCAGAGGCAGTGTGACTGCGGCGCTGACGATGATGCACTGCCAGCCCCAGAAATGAATGCCGGAAAGCAGATCCGACGCCATGCGCACCTTGCACAGCCGTTGGGTCGAGTAATAGACGCCGGCGAACATCATGTTCCCCACAAAGGCGAAGATGACGGCATTGGTATGCAGCGGACGCAGGCGGCCATAGGAGAGCCAGGAGGTCAGATTGAGCTGATGAAAATTGAGCTGTGAGGCAATAATGACACCGACGAGCATCCCAACGATGCCCCAGATGATGGAAGCCCACATAAATTGTCGGACGACCTTGTCATTGAACTCAATAGTTTGCTTGGTGGTGGTAGTGGTCATGTGTGTGGGAAGTGGATCAATTCTTCTGGTTCACCGGTGAGGCAGCGCCTTCGATATCCAATGGCAGGAGTGAAATTTGCTCCATGGAGCGGCGCTGGCGCTGGCTGCGCTCAGCGAAAAAGAGAACGGCAAAGAGCACCGCGAAGGCGAGACTCATGAAGATGGTAACGGCAAAAACTTCCATGTCTGGCGAAAGAAGCGCAGTGGCTGATGGGCCGCTCTGCGCGACTTGCTTTAGGGTGTACCGATCTTGTGGAGATGCGCAATAAAGCTTTGCATTTGCGCGGGCGGATCAGGGGGTCCTTGCGGGTTTGTAGGCAGCGGCCAGGTCCACCTTGAAATGCCAGTTCACCGCCTCTTCCTGCTGGTCGGCGCTGCGTTTGAAGATGACGGTTACGGCGCAGTCCTCACGACGCAGTTTGTAAGGCACTTGATAGCTCACTGTCATGGTGGCCGGGTCATACAGGGCTGGCACGATGCCGAGCCCGCCGATCCTCATTTTCACACTCTCGGCGATGATTTCATTGAGGCCTTTGAGATTCGCCTGAATGAGAGGCATGCGCTCGGTGATCAGTTTTTCGGGAGGCGGGGTGAGCTCCACAAGCAGCTTGCCCTGCTCATCCTTTGCATCAGTCACCAGGAGGCGACTTGAGGCAATGTCACTGTGCCCGCGGAAACTGGTGGCAAGTTTGAAGTTAGTATCAGTTTCACCATGGATGATGTAGCGGCCCATCTTGCCCAGCGGAGTGTCCCAGGTGACTTTCTGATTGTTCACTGTGACCAGTGTTTCATAGCCGACCTGCAGCGCCATTTCACTGGTGCTTTCATCAAAGATCCCGAAGGGGTAGGCAAAAGAGGTGCAGGTGATGCCAAGGTTTTTTTCCAAATACTCCTTTGAGTCTTTAAGCTCGTCCAGAACCCATAGCTGATGCTCTTCTTCCATCCGGCCTTTTTTCAAACGCAGACTTTCATGCGAGACGCTGTGGCTGCCGATTTCGCAGCCATTCTTCATCATCTCCTTGATCTGATCCCAGCTGAGTGAGCGTCCGCCGATGTTTATATACTTCTTGTAAAGGTAGGCGGTGAAGGGGAATCCGAATTCCTTGAGCACAGGATAGGCGTGGGTGTAGACGCCCTCCCAGCCGTCATCCATCGTGATGACGATGCATTCCTCAGGGATGTTTTTTTGTCCCTTCCGCCATGACAGCACATCGCTCAATGGAATGACCGGAATGCCGGAATCTTTGATGGCCTGCATTTGTTCGCGAAATTTTGTCGCGGCGATGATCATC
This sequence comes from Verrucomicrobiaceae bacterium, assembly GCA_947477755.1. Classification (GTDB taxonomy): domain Bacteria; phylum Verrucomicrobiota; class Verrucomicrobiia; order Verrucomicrobiales; family Verrucomicrobiaceae; genus Prosthecobacter. The sequence continues at coordinate 3,402 of CANJVS010000092.1, forward strand.
GGGCTGCCGCCACGTTCACGGAAGTCGTGATATCCGAGGACGGCGACGACGGCGGACTTGTTCAGCTCAAAGGCGGTGGCCTTGGGTGGTTCCTCTATTTTGGTCGCTTCAAAAAGTGCGCTGTTGAGCACACGCGTCTCCATCGCCTGCTGTTCAGGTGTTAGAGCAGTTTCGGCGGGCTTGGATTCCACCTGTGGCGGTGAGTTTGCGGAGATGCCAGCAGCTCGCGCCAGACGCTCCAGTTTGGCCTCGATGCGTTTGCAGGAGTTGGTCATGCAAAGGAGCATTGCTAAAAGACAGATCGGGAGGCGCCACATCGGCGAATCCTAAGCGACGCCGCTGGTTTTGGCAACCTGTGCACAACGTCTTGCAAAACGGTGATCATTGCGCACTCTGGGACGTGCTCAGAACCCTCCTCAAATCCAAGATCCACCGCGCCACTGTCACCGATTCCAACGTGCAATACGAAGGAAGCATCACGATCCCGACCGACCTGATGGAAGCCTGTGATCTCTGGGAGGGGGAAAGGGTGCTCGTCACTTCCATCACCAGCGGCAACCGACTGGAAACCTATGTGATCACTGCGCCGGCAGGCTCCGGTCAGATCGTCATCAATGGGGCTGCCGCGCACCGCATCGGCAAAGGCGAAATGGTTACCATCATGGCCTTTGGTCAGAGTCAGGTGCCGATCATGCCGAAGAGGCTGCTCATGAATGAGCGCAATGAGATCGTGAACACCTCGGTGCTTTAAGCTATTTCAGCGTCAGGTTTTCCATCAAAACCTGAAGTTGATCGTGGGTGCGGGAGACCATGCTCTGGGTAGGCGGGCCGGATTCCCGGTCACTCCAGACTTTTTCCAGTTCGGTGAGCACCAGAATGATTGGCTGAAGGAGTTGGGAATGGCGGGTTAAGTCGCTCAGTGTCGCAAAATCATGCCGCAACTCGGCAAGCAGGGCGGGGGATCCGATGCAGAGCGGGCGTTTGTCCACGTCCGGCGTCTCCACCACCAGTTTCGAAACGATTTCGAGAGACCTCATCCAGGCTCCGATATCCACCAGAACGGCCAGATCTTCATCCCTCTGTTCGCGAAGCAGGCGGATCAGTTCCTGATGTCCGTCCACAATCTCCTGACGCATTTCCTTCCATTGATCCGCCTCCGCCATTTTTGCCTGGGCCATCAGTCGCGGAGTCATTTTTTCACCCACCCCCAGCATCCGGCAGTAGGTCATGATGTCCTGAATGTTGTTGCGGAATCGTTGTGAATCCGCCGCTTCCCAGATCAAAAACGTTTCACCGATCAAGCTGCCGATGGTGAAGGCGGCCTTCGTCCGGTCAGGTGTTGGCGCGGGCGGTTGTGGCCGATAAAGCTGGCGCCAGCGCGCTTTTGTGTGTTTTCCGGCCATTTCCAGGAAATCCGCTGGCGTCTGATCCCCGGTCCAAAAGACCGCACGGGTTACAAACTCGCCTGCACTCGCCGAAATGGAATTCTGTCCCGCCTGATCCAGTGTTTGTGCCTGGACTGACTCAGCCAGCCCCAGAACGGCGCCTATTGCAAGCGTCGCGCTCAGGAAGAGCTGGTTCGGAGAGGTGATCACGGTGGGAGAGTGGTGGAGAGCCTTCAGATGGCGCAAGCGGCAGGAGTGTTCAAGAACGACCTCATGCCCGGCAGGTGCGCGAGGTTCCGTGCAACTGGACTTTAGCTTTTGGCCAGACGCGCCTGTTCGATAAATCTGCGAACCAAGTCCAAATCCTTCACTCCGGGTGCTGACTCCACACCGCTGGCAACATCAACAGCGGCGGGATGGGTTTCTTCAATAGCCTGCCTGACATTCAAAGGAGTCAGGCCGCCGGAGAGAAGGATGCGCTTCTCTGGAAACATGTCGCGGGCGATTCTGGCCAACTCCCACGGGAAGGTTTCACCGGTGCCGCCGTAAATGCCGGGGTTGTAGGCATCCAGCAGGACCGATTCACAGGGGAATGTGCCAATCTGCGTCAGCGAACTGCGATCACGCACCTGCAGAGCTTTGATGACTGTGACCCCTCGCTCGCAGAGTGCGGCCACGTCCGCAGGTGTCTCATCACCGTGGAGTTGCAGGATGTGCACCAAACGCCGTTCGAGAATTGCGTCCAGCGTTGGTGCGTCGGCATTTACCAGCACGGCCACGAGAACGGTCTCATCCATCAATCCGGGCAGCCATTCGGCTGCGGTTTCAATGGGCAGGTAACGCTTGGATTTGGGCCAGAAATTGATGCCCAGCGCATCGGCCCCGAGTGAAATAATGGCGCGGGCCTGCTGCTCCTGGGTGATTCCGCAGATTTTGATGCCTGTGTGTCTTGGGTTGGGGAACATGGGCGGGTTATCGTTTAGGGGGCTCAAAATGCGTTGGCGGATGCCGGGATGGCGGCTAGACTGGTGCGCGTTATTAGAATTTTAATCAAGAGGCATCAATCATGCTGAGGATGAGTGAACTGCGTGAATTTGGTCTGGCAGTCCCTTGTTCCCGGCATCTACACTGACATTTTTCATCCCATGACCGAACTGATTTCCAAAGGAGGCCCTCTTGTCTGGCTGCTCATGACCTGTCTGGGTTTCTCTGTCGCCATCTTTCTTGAAAGGCTGTCCTACTACCACCGCGCCAGCATGAACATTGGCGAGTTCCTTGCCGGCCTGGCTGCTTTGATCCGCCGCCGCAACTTCGCTGAGGCACTTCAGGAATGTGTGGCCACCCGTGTGCCTGCCGGCCGCGTCATTCACGCCGCGCTGCTGCGCCACCATGCACCGCGGGAACAACTCAAGGAAATCGTGCAGGAGGCTGGCCAGCTCGAAGTCCCCCGCCTGGAGCGCTATCTCGGCATCCTCAATGCCATTGCCCACGTCGGTCCCCTCATCGGTCTCCTTGGCACCGTCATCGGTCTTTTGGACAGCTTCACCAACATGTCCTCAGCCAATGGCATCACCACGCCAGCCGAGGTTGCCCGGGGTGTGTATCAAAGCCTGATCACTTCCGCGCTTGGTTTGGTGGTGGCTATCCCGTCCTACCTGTTCTTCGCTTTCCTCAGTGCGCGTTCGCGCTCGATCATGCATGATTTGGAACGTGCCGGGGTGGAGATTGTGAATCTCATCGAAGACGCGAAGGCGACGGATAACATCGTCGAGTTCCGTCAGGCTGCCGAGGATGTGCCGGTGAAGGGACGCGCACGGAAAAATTAGGTTCCTCCCCGTCGAATGAAGCTCGAAAGCCATCTGCCGAAGCAGAGCCCATGGCTCTATGTGACACCCTTGCTGAATGGCATCCTGTTGCTGTTGATCTACTTTTTGTTCAGCAGTGGATTCATTGTGCAGAGCGGTATCACGGTGGAAAAACCAAAATCAAGCAGCCGTCTCACAGGCTTTGACCGCGCCCACATTGTCACCCTCGCGGCAGGTGATAACGCACCGATGTATTTTGACGGCAAAAGAGTCACCTGGGATGAACTGCGCGCAGAGTTTAAAAAACGCCGGGATGGCGAGCGCCGCATCATTCTGCATACCGACAGGCAGGCCCCCACGTCCCGGTTTACCGAGGTCAGCAGTCTTGCCCTTGAGATGGGTTACGAAGTGGCGCTCTCCACGACACCGAATCCTGACGCCACGAGATGAAGCACCCGCATCAACAAGAGCCGCACCTGCTCTTTGACTGGGACCGGCGCGAGCATACCACGTCGTGGCTTCTGCTCTGTTTGCTCATCACCGGCCTGGGGTTTGCGTCTCTGTTCATCGTTTTCCGCATCGTGACGCCTGAAGCAACCAAACTTTCGGCGAGGGCTCAACAGATGATGGTTCTCAATCCCGCTGTTCCTGCCGAGCGTGCCCTGATCAATCGCGCCATGGATTTCAGTTTCACCCTGCTGCCATCTGAAGTTTCCATTAAGCCTGAAGTGCCGCCGGCGGCTAAACTTCCGGATTTTTCTGCCGCCTTGAGTCGATTTGAGCTCAAGCTTAAAGCACCCAACGCAAGTCTCGTCACACGCGAGCGACCTCGCCTTTTTGCCCAGGATATTGATGTGCTGCCGCCTCTGTCCGCGGTTGTCCTGCCACGCAAGCCCGAGCAGGTGTCCAAACTTCATGTGAAGCTTTCCGGTGGACTGGCTGACCGCTTGATTTCTGATGTCACGCTTCGGGATATTCCGTTGTCTGATTCTGCGCGCCCCACCTTTCGCATTGCTGTGGGCAATCTCGGGCAGGTTTTGATGGCTCTGCCACTGCATGCGTCCGATGACCCAGCCATCATGGTGAAGCTGCATGCAGCCTTGACCCAGATGCGTTTCAAGCCGGATGGGAAAGATGTTGAGTGGGCTCAGGTCGGCTTTGCCTGGGAGAAGGAGAGCACGCCATGATCAATATCCGGTTGAGCGAACTCATCGTCATGGTCATGCTGATCGCCGTTTGCTTGGTTTGCGCATTCTGGATCTGGACGCTCTGGCGTGAAAGGAGGCGAGAGATTCATCGCCGCCGCATCGCCATCCAATGCCGCATCTGCAACTGCACCTACGCCATCCCGAAAAAAGCTCCCGCGGTGACTCAGTGCCCCTCCTGCGGCACCCACAACCAGCGTGGAGCACTGGACCCGATCTGAGTCCGCAGCGCATCTTATGTCTGCCTCAGGCGCGCCAGACCTCAGACTGCCACCAATCCTAACCGATCACTTGCATCCTGGCCTCTGCGCTTCACTCTCTGCGCCCCGACAGCGATTCGCTGACCCACTTTCCCATGTCCAAGCACACCTATAAACAAGCCGGCGTTGATATTCATGAAGCAGCTTCCTTTGTCGATGACATTGGTGCCCTGGTGAAAGCCACGCAAAAGAAGCGTAAACTTGCCAATGCTTTCGGTCTCTTTGCTGCCGGCTACGACCTCAGCAAATACAAGGAGCCGATGATCTTTACCGGCTGTGACGGTGTGGGAACCAAGCTGGAGCTCCTGCTC
>CANJVS010000093.1 GCA_947477755.1 Verrucomicrobiaceae bacterium
ATTTGCGACCTGGAAGTGGATTTTCCCGCACGAATTCCGCATCAACTGGGTGCCAAAATTCAAGCGGACTGTTTATCGGCAGGTCTTCGCGGACTTTTTTCAGGTAACCCTGGAGATGCCGCGTGACTGAAAGCATGGCGTCCGGTTAATCTGTGACAGATGACTCCCCACCGCGATGAACCCAAGGCTCCGACGCAGAAGTCGGTGGGTTGGACATCGCCTTGGAACTTTGATGACCAATGGGAGATCGATCATCTGCGACGCACGCCTCCGTCGGCAGAGTTTGAGGCGCTGGCAAAACCACAGGAACTCGCGCCCGCGTCCTTGGCACCGGCTGGTTATGATCGCGGCAACTTGGCGCGGACATCTTGGGTGATGCCATTGATGATGTGTGTTGGCCTGCTTGGTTTCGTTCTGCTGGCGTGGATTTACCTGACTGACGCACCTCTGCAGTCGGATGCGGATCTGCATCTCCAGATGCCCGCGGATCGGGCGGCCAAGGTCCGTGTGCCGGAGCAGTTGAAGCTCTTTCTTGGCACGGTCAGGAAGATCGAAAACATGGAGCTTGCCGGCAAGCCTGCCTGGAGCTGGGACACGCCATCCCTATCCAATTATGTGGAATCCAATGGCGTGGCTTTTGACAATTTGCGCGATCTTCTGGAAGACTTCGACTGGCATCCGAATCATGCCGCCTGGCGCGCGGAGGATCTGGGGGAGCATCCCGCCTGGCCCCATGTTCGCATTTTGCTTCAGGCGCAGGCCGCCTACCTGATCCGCCTCGGCAATGAGGGGGCAGCCTTCACCACGGCCATCGACATCGCCGAAATGAGCCGTCGCATGCAGGAACTCTGGGCCTGGCCATCATTCATGCAGCGTGCCCATGAACTTCATGCGGCCGCCGTGCAGACGACGGCGGAGCTTCTCAAACAAACGCGTCTCGCCAGTCAGAGCCTCGAGCATTTTCAGAACGAATTCATGCAGTGTGAGCCGTCCGACAAGCTTCTCCAGGGCGGTCTCAGCATCTTTTACCAGCTTGAAAAAAACCGACTGCTTGGTGAAAAAATCTTAGCTCATCCGGACACTCTCCAGGCCGGCGCAATCAAGCAGCGGCCGACCCGGCTGTTCTTTAAAAATCATGAGACACTCAATCTTTTTGCCGACGCGTTCCGCCATCTGGTTAAGGAGTCCGCATTGACTCCTTACGCGGCACGTGGAAAGCCATCACAATCCTCCCACATGTCGAGCCTGGAAAAGCCTGTTTTCTACCAGCCAAACGGCGTTGGAGAGGCCTATTTCGCAGCTCATATGGAACCCTATCTGTTGCTGCCTGAGCATCATCATCTGGCAAAGGCGCGCCACAGCCTCGTGCTCAGCCTCTTCGCCATTCGCCGTTATGTCGCAGATCATCAGAAGCTGCCCGCCAGCCTCACCGAGTTATATCCAAAGTATTTGTTAGGCGTGCCCCTGGATCCTTTTTCAGATGAGCCCCTGCAGTATGATCCTTTGAAGGGTGTCCTGTTTTCTGCAGGGGTGAATTTCCTCAAGGAAGGCGGCCGGATCACCCAGCCGCCGCTGCTCGATGCCGCTGAGCCCACCGTTGATCTCGGAATCGCCGTCGCCACTCCAGTCCGGACTCCAAAATAGAAAGCAGCCATGAAGTACACCTACCGTGAACTCGCCAAGATGATCGACCATGCCCTGCTGCATCCGACCCTGACCGATGCCGAGGCCGAGGCGGGCTGCCGTATGGCGGTGGAGTACGACATCGCCAGCGTCTGTGTGAAACCCTACTGGGTGCCGCGTGCGGTGGAACTTCTGAAAGGCACGGACGTGATCGTGTGCTGCGTTGTTGGGTTTCCCGCCGGCAACAGCGCCATCGAGGTGAAACGCTACGAAACCGAGATCGCCTGCCGGGCTGGTGCGCGTGAGATCGACATGGTGATCAATGTTGCCAAGGCGATCGAAGGCGACTGGGAGTATCTGGAGCAGGAGATCAGGACCCTAGCGGAGGAGGCGCACAAGCACGGGGCCAGGCTCAAAGTCATCTTTGAAACGGATTACCTAACCAAAGATGAAACTAAGATCAAACTTTGTGAGATCAGCGGGCGGGCCGGGGCGGACTGGGTGAAAACTTCGACCGGTTTCGGTTTTGTAAGACAGCCTGATGGCAGTCTGCTCAGCCGGGGCGCCACCGAGCATGATCTCAAGCTCATGCGGCGGCACAGTCCGGCCCATGTGCAGGTGAAAGCCAGCGGAGGCATCCGCGATCTCGACGGACTCATCCTCGTCCGCGACCTGGGCTGCACCCGGCTCGGCGCCAGTGCCACCAAGGCCATTCTGGATGAATATCACAAACGCGCCGCATCAGGTGAAGGCGGCGGCAATGTGGCGGAGCTAGGTGCCGGTGGTTACTGAACAATCTGAATCGCCGGACGCATCTCCGGGGAATGGCCCGAGGCTGCCGGGTCGCCACGAAATGGATTTGTGCTGAGATTTTTTGTCAGAAAAGAGCACTCTCTGCCAAAGGGAGGTGAAACCATTGCCAATGTCCGACCACGATCATTTTCTACCCCTCTTCCTCGCCGTGCAGTCTGATCTGCGGGCGTTCATCGGGGCGGCGGTGCGGGATGCGGCGACGCGGGAGGATGTGTTCCAGGAAGTCGCTATGATCCTTTGGAAAAAGTTCGGACTGTATGATCCCGCCCGGCCGTTTGGAGCCTGGGCTCGGGGGATTGCTTCCCGGAAGATTCTGGAAGACCGCCGCATGCAGGGGAAACTGCCGGAGTCCTGCACTGCGGAGACGCTGGAGGCTCTTTCACACGGGTTCGCGGCGGATGAAGCGGAGTCTCCCTGGCAGGACAGGGAACATGCGCTGAATCACTGCCTCGACGCGCTGCCGGAGCGCAGCGCGCGGTTCATTCGCGACCGCTACACTCACAGCCAGCCCATTGAGACCATTGCCGCCGAGTCAGGGCTGAGCGTGGAGGCACTTTATCAAACTTTAAGCCGCCTTCGCCGCCAATTGCGCGACTGTGTGCAGCGCCGCCTGGGGCTCACCCTGGATTGAACCGCATGCCCCTCTCCGCCGACAGTTCCGAGTTTGCCGATCTGGTCACCCGCTGGCTGGATGAGACCGCTACGGCGGATGAGGCGGCACAGCTCTGGCTCTGCGTCTCGAAGTGCCCCGATTGTGCCCGCGAGTTTGCCTCGGCGACACGCTTCGAGGCGATGCTTGGCGAGACATTGAAAGCGCGGAATATCGAGGCTGATGCACGCAAGCAGCTCACCCCTGCACCGCGCGGAACAAAGACAGAATCACTCAGAAAGCCGGTCGTGGCAGAGCCCAGAGCGCTGTCGATGACGTGGCTTGCGCTTGCCGCAGCCCTGGTGGCTTTGGGACTGATCACCGCGCTGCTCTGGCCGGAAGACGCCCCTATGGCTCCCAAAGTCGCGCATGAGACGGCCCCCCGGATTTCACCATCGTCCCCGAAGCTGCCGGACTCGCCACGGATCGCAAGCAGCACGCTGCCAAAGATGGACCTGCCGGACTCTCCTGCCGGCGCGGGTGAGGTGCCGCTGACAGACCGCTTGGACCGCTTCTTCCTGAGTGGAGTGGCGCTGGATCAAATACCACTGAATCAGGCGCTGGGTCTGCTGCAGGGGCAGTTGCAGCAGATGGACTATGAAAAGACGCTGGATCTGGCCAAGCTGCGCCTCATCGTCCCGGCCGGGGCCTCCGCGCGGCGGGTCACTTTTCACAGTGGTCACATTCCTTTCCTGAAAGCCGTGCGCGCGGTGGCGGCGCTGGCGGGATGTGATGTGGAGGTGAGCGAGTCGACGATCACCCTCATCATGCATCCGGGTATTTATCCGCAACTGGCGGAGAAGCGAACCTTGAGCGACATGCTGGCAGGCCGGCTTAATGCAGACGGAACGGCGATGGTGGAAGACGCGGACCGTCTCGCCGGACTGTGGGAGGATGCCATGACGCTCGGCATCGCGGTCAATGAAGATGGCACGGCAGCCCTCTCGCGCGGTCAATGGGAGGCCTTGCGCATGATGAGTGATTCGCGGGATCAGGTGGGTCGCATCCCCGTCCCGGTCTTTGCCATGTATGTGGTGCCGACAGCTTCCGTGCCACAGAACCGGGCGCTGACTCCAGAGGAGCTGGCAGCCTTTCAACTCGCTGCCCAGCAGCAGGGAGTTCAGCCGCTCTCCACCTTCACCCCAAAGCTCGCCGGGCCGAATAATCAGGCTCCCGTGGCGCTCCATCCCAGTGGTGACGATATCGAACTGACCCTGCAACCCGGCAGCGCAGGCAACAGCCAGCCGGCGCAGAATTCAGCGCCAAAGCCAACGGCGACTCAAACAGCGAGCACGTCGCTCGCTGTGTATAGGTCGAGTGCGCAACTCAGCACTATTTCCGGTGCGATGATGACACTCTCCGCAGACCAGGCTGCCTCCATGGCGGTGCTCAGCAACGCCGCGAATGGAGCCGCAGCGGTCACGGTCGTGGTCATTCCGGTCACGACCCCGCCGCCGGTCACGACCCCACCGTGAAGCCGCGTCTATTTCAATCTTGCCAAAGCAATCTGTATTTCGTAAAACCTCTCCTCCCCCAAATTCAGCATGATCGTTCAGCCAATTATTTTGATCACCGCCCTGCTTGCCAGCCTGAGTGTTTTGATCCAGCCGGCAGCCGCCCAGTCCGTATCTCCGGCACCGGTGCCTTTGCGATTCAATGTGAAGAATCGGGTGACCACCGTGGCGGTGGAGCGCGGGGTGGAGCAGATCGTTTTGGAGCGGAAATCCGGCGCCGGTTGGAAGCCTCTGGCGGTGTCTTATCCGCGCGCCGCAGGCTGGGGTTCAGTGCACGTTGCCTCTTTCAATCTGCCTTCGGCCATCCCGGCTTCGGAACTGCGTGCCCAGGGCTATCGCGGCGTGAAATTCCCGGCCCGCTTCCTCAAAGGCAAGCGCAGCTTCGACCGCAAGGATCTGAACGGCAATGGCGGTCAGATCATGGCGGGCGGCGGCGTGATGATGAGCGCGGCCAATAACAATGCGGTCCTGACGGACAACCGAGCGACCACCAGCACCGTCGCGGTCGAGTCGGACATCTGGCAGATCGTGGGCAATCAGGTCTACTTCTTCAATCAATACCGCGGCCTGCAAATCCTAGATCTGACAGATCCCACGCTGCCGGTGCGTGTCGGCAGTCTGCGCCTGCCGGCGAGTGGTGAGCAGATGTTTGTGCTCGACGACACAGGCTCCACGGTGGCGCTGCTGGGCCGCTCAAATGACAAAACCCGCCAGGGAGCCGCCACGATCTGGCTGATTCGCGTCACGGATGGCATGCCTGCCCTGATCGGTGAAGTGCCGCTGGATGGCAGCATCACTGACAGCCGGCTGATCGGCAGCACGCTGCATGTGCTGTGCAGTGTGTGGTCACAGAACACCACGGCTGGCAGTTGGAACAGTGAGGCGGTGCTGACCAGCATTGATCTGGCGGATCTGAGCGCTCCGCAAAAACTCGGAAGCCTGCGTTTCCCATCCTACAATTCCGTGCTTCAGGCTTCTGAGGGATACTTGCTTGTCGGGACGAACAACTACGCCAGCAACACCCAACCACGCGGGCTCCATGTGATAAATGTCGATGCCGCTCCGGTGCTCATCAAGACCCTGACGCCGCGTGGCCAGATTCAGGACAAATTCAAGATGAGCATTGTCAATGGTGCCGTCGTCGCCGTCTCCATCGACTGGCAGAACTGGTCGAACCGTCAAACATGGGTGGAAACCTTCCCTCTGGCGGGCAGCGATGTCGCCCCACTCTCCGCTTTGGAGCTTGTCGGTGCCCGCAATGAGCAACTTCACGCCACGCGCTTTGACGGCGACCGCCTCTATGTGGTGACCTTCCGCAACACGGATCCGCTCTTCATCGTGGACCTTGCTGATCCTGCCGTGCCGGTGGTTTCCGGCTCGCTGGAAGTGCCTGGTTGGAGCACCTATCTGGAGCCGCTTGGTGATCGATTGCTGGCTGTCGGTGTGGAGGCTGGACGCGTCACCGTGTCCCTCTTTGATGTGACAGATGTCACCGCGCCGACATTGCTGTCACGACTGCCGCTGGGCGCTGAGGGCACTTACAGTTGGAGTGAGGCGAACTACGATGAAAAAGCTGTCGAGTATCTGCCCGCGCAGGGTGTGGTCATGGTGCCCTTCCAAACCTGGAACTGGGGTGCTGGTGGTGGTCAAAAAGCCATCCAGATCGTCAATGTGGGCGCGGACTCGCTTACCGCCGGGGATACGATCAATCACAGTTTCAGTCCGCGCCGCGGCAGTTGGATTGCCGGGCATTTCGTCACCATTTCAGGCCAGGAACTGCTGGTGCATAGCACGGGCACCGCAGCGGCTGGAGATACCGAAGTCAAGCTGTCCCTCGCCTGGCGCACAGACCGCGTGGTGCCGTTTGGCGATTACCTCGTTCAGATCGAGGACGGCAGCACGGGCTGGTATGGCGGCTACTTCCTTCGCGTCATCGGTTCCGCAGGCGGCACCAACGCCAAGATTCGCATCTCTCCCGCGAGTGACCCCGATTCACTTCTGAATGTCACGGATCTTGGCGCGGGTCGTATCGTTGGCATCACGCAGAAAGACAGCCGTTTGTATCTGGCGCAGTGGGTGCCCGCCACCACCACCACACCACAAAGTCTCCGGACACTGGCTCTGGAACTCGGATCACCTCCGACAGTGACTGAACTCGGCCGGGTCGAGCATGATCTTACCGGACTGAACGAGTATCAGATGAATCTCGACGGTCTCCAATCCCTCTGGACGAGTGCCGAGACACTTGTTTGGTACATTCCCATGCAGAGCCAGCGCTGGTGGTGGGGTGGGCCGGTGTATGATGTCATCGCTCTGCCCGTGATTAACAGGCCCATCTTGAGTATCACCACAGGTGGTCTGGCCAAGGCCAAGGCAACCGGCCAGCCGACCACCAATCCGGCAGCCGTGCTTTGCCCGGTCAATGTCACCAAGTCCGGTATCGCTGCAGGCCTGGCGCAGACGGTGTCGGTCAAGGGTAGCCTGCGTGGTGCGAGCAGCGCGTTCGTTGAAAGCGGCTTCATTTTCTTCAGCTATGATACGGCCGTGGAGCAGGCCGCTCCGATCACCAAAGTCTCACCCCCGGTCAATATCCTCAGGACATCTTCCGGGGTTTCAGGGGCCCAGGTTTTCATCCCCTACCTGCCCTATGAATGGCGTGTTGCCTCATGGCTTCAGGTGGTGGACTGGCGCACGGCCTCCCCCGTGCTGCGTGATCCTGTTTCCATCCCCGGTCAGCTCTTGAGTGTGGCGCAGGCGGATGCGCAGGGCGCCGTGATTCTCACCAACAGCGACCAGCAGATCAGCACCACCGCCGCTGCTACACGCGTGATTCAGGCGAGTGGGTACGATGGCGTCAGCGCCTGGCAGCTCGACAGTTACATCACGGTCACACCTTTCTACACCGCCAGCGCCACCGACGGCACACATCTATATCTGGCCCGTGAAGCCGGTGCCAAAGGGGTGGTCGGTGTCGGCTACAATACCACCACGGGCCGCCTCGCCCAAATCAACACCTGGACCACTTCAGAAGTGCCCACCATGCTCAATGTCACCAGCGGCCATCTTCTGGCCAGCAGTTACGGCAATCTCGAAGTCGCCAGCCTCGCAGCCGCCACCGGCGTGATGACCCCTGTCGCCTCCTTTGACACTCCCACGAATCTCTGGCTCCAGGTCAACCGCGCTGCCTTCACCCAGACGCTCGATCTCTGGATTCCAGCCGCCGATTACGGTGTGGAGTATCTCCAGCATGCCACGCTGAAGTGAGGCGTGCTATTGCGTCTTGCCCCGCCTGATCATTCCACGATTTCTGTCGGACAATCCGGCAGACTGGCGAGGAAGGAGCGGCCGTAGGGCTTGGTGAGGATGCGGTTGTCAAGGATGGCGACCATGCCCTTGTCCTTTTGAGTGCGGATGAGGCGGCCAACGCCCTGGCGCAGTTTGAGGATGGCCTCGGGGACGCTGTATTCGCTGAAGCTGTTGAGCCCCTGCTCTTCGAGATATTCCAGGCGGCTGGCGGTCAGGGGATGGTCCGGCACGGCGAAGGGGAGCCGGGTGATGATGACGTTGCTGAGAGCCTCCCCCGGGACATCGACTCCAGTCCAGAAACTGTCGGTGCCGAACAAAATGCTGTGTACGTCTTTTTTGAATTCAGCAAGCATCTGATGCCTCGGCATGCCGCGGCCCTGAACGAGGAGACGCCAGCCATGGTCGAGGCAGAAGTCCTCAAGACGGTCTGC
>CANJVS010000094.1 GCA_947477755.1 Verrucomicrobiaceae bacterium
ACCGGCGAGACGAAAAATGCCCGCAATTCCTTTTTAAAGAGTACCCAGAAAATTCGCATGTGATCAATAGTCCATCATTTAACTGGCTCCGATGCAGCCAAGTCCACAAACACATCCTCAAGACTCGGCAGTTGGCGGTGCAACTCACGAATCTTCCATTTTTGAATCAGCGCCAGATCCGCGAGGGCCTCGCGCACATCGTGCCGGGCCTCGACGCGCAGAGAAATGAAACGCCATCCTTCCAGTTCGCTGTCCTGCGTTGCCTTGCGCACGCCAGGCAGGGCCTCGAGCAGAGCGATCACATCACCATCGCCCTGCATCTCGATTTGAACCAAGGAGGCCGCGCGCAGTTTGCGGGTCAGGTTGTCCGGTGTGTCGACGGCACGGATGCGTCCCTGATGGATCATCAGAACGCGATCACACACTGCCTCAACCTCTTGCAAAATGTGGGTGGAAAGCAGGATCGTGTGAGCCGGGCGCAGACTCCGCAGCAACTCACGGACCTGCCGGATCTGCACCGGATCCAAACCGTTCGTCGGCTCGTCCAGAATCAAAAGCGGCGGCTTATGAACCAGCGCGTCTGCCAGTGCGACCCGCTGGCGGTAGCCTTTGGAAAGATTGCCGATCAGACGACGGCGGACATCCGTGATCGCGCACATGTCCATCACCTCACCCACGCGGTGCCGCAGCACAGAGCCGGACAGGCCCTTCAACTCGGCCCGGAATCGCAGGTACTCTTTCACCCGCATGTCGGTGTAAAGTGGTGCCATCTCAGGCATGTAACCCACGGAGCGGCGCACCTGAATGGACTGATGGTAAACATCAAACCCATTCACCGTCGCCCGGCCACTCGTCGGCGGGATGTAGCCGGTCAGCATGCGCATCGTCGTGGACTTGCCTGCGCCATTCGGTCCCAGGAAACCCACAATCTCACCCGGCTCCACCTGAAATGAGACATGATCCACCGCAGTGCGTCCTGCATACTGTTTGGTGAGATCCTGAACTACAATCATGTCGTGGGTGGGGGGACGGATAAAAACGGAGGGAACAGGGATTAAAGCCCGCTCGTCCCTCGATGGCAACCCTGGAAACCGTTTTAGCGCAATTGGCCGGAGCCATCAGAGACCAGAGCATTCGCCCGGAGAGATTGGAATGCGCAATGTCGATGCTGACCAATCTGCCGTTAGGCAGGCATTCAAGGCACCAGTTTCGTGTCCCAGATCCAAAGTGGAGTGACCGCTGCGGATTCGACCCATCCACGCAGGTTTTCGGGCTGGCTGGGGATCTCGACATAAAGCCAGGTGCCGCGCTTTTCCAGTGTTCGGACCTGACTACCTGGAGGCAGCGGAATGACGGTGCCGCTGGTGACCGTGGCGGAAGTGTAAGAATTCACGTCAGGCTGGGTGACAATACTGATACCTTCAACACGCTCAGCACTTTCCGGCCGCAGCGCGGCCAAGGCTGAGGCGGGCACAAGGATGAGGAGGCCAACAACAGAAAGAATCACAGGCCAGATGGCTCGGCGCCGGCCAGTGAACACACGCCAGGAAAGCGAAAGGAAGACCAGCCACAGTCCAACGGAGGCGAGGATGAGCCACTCATTGAGCGTGAGCCAGGTGCTGGCCGCAGTGAGGGGCGAAGCTGAACCAAATGTCAGGTAACGGCTGCGCTCAAACAAGTGACGCAGGTTCTGCCGCAACTCGGGTGTGCGACCATTCAAGAGCTGCGCGCGCTGATACCACAATGCGGCACGTCCCAGATCTTTTTGCCGGTAGCGGGCATGGCCGATGAGTTCGAACACTTCAGCACTGAGCAGTGGCGGATTCTTTTTGGTCAGTGATTCGGCGAGGTATTGAGCCTTGGTGTAATTGGCGTTTTTGAGTTCGGTGACGGCTTCACGATAAATATCATCAGGTGTCGTTCCGGGCTTGCCGTCCGCCGCCTGAGCAGTTCCGAGACAAAGCAGCGCCAGTGCAATGACGCTCAGTTTGGCCAGCGATTTCCGCATCAACTCTGACAAGGCTTGCTGCATGCTGCGGCGCTCGGAACTGGTCAAAGGGGCGGCGGGTGCAGCGCTGAAGTTGGTGTTGGCGTAGCGGTCGAGAATGGCTTTCAAAGCAGGATCCACTGCTGGTGAGGCTCCACTGGCGGTCTGAATGAATTGAGCGGCGCGGTGCAGGAAATCATGATCATCCGCACTTGCCTTCTCGAAACTGCTCCAGGCCTCACGCAACTCCCCTGCCCGGCCCGCGTTGCGCTCTGCACGACGGCGGCGGGCAAAGGCAAGCACGCTCGCGAGCGCAAACAGACCGACCGGCAGCGCCTGTGCCGTCCAGAAGGCGCGGCTTTTCAGCAGCAGCATCCCCGTCGGCGCGATCCATTGGGAGCTGGCGGCTGGATTGATCAGAATGTCCGTGATGTCCGCCTGGGGATCGACCACCGGCGGAGGCAGGTCAGCCACCACGGCGGCGCCGGCTGGAGCTGATTCAGATGCGGCAGTGGCCGGCGCAGGCTTCATGGCCAGAGGGATGGGCTGAGTCCGCAGGGTGACATATTTTTTCTCAGCAGCGCTAAAGAAATTCAATTCAAATGGCGGAACGGCGGGATGCACCGCCTCCGGAACAAGGACCTGAGAATAACCAACCTTGCGTTCAAGCGTCGGCGTCTGGTTCTGGTCGAGCTGACCTTCAATGTTGTAGCGCTTCGCCGGGTACAGCTTCCATCCGCCATTGGAAATGATGGTGGGCGTGGTGATTGCGTCGAAATTGCCGGCCCCGGTCACCGTCAGCTCAACCGAGACCGGATCACCGACAGTGAGATCAGTCGGCGTGGCACTGGCAGTCATCTGGAAATCGCCCACGGCACCACTGAAATTGGTCGGCTTACCTTCGGTCGGAAGGGGCAGGACTTTCAAGGTCACCTGCTGGCTTTTGACAACCATCTTACGCGGCTCTGAAACTCCGCCAAAAAAGCCCTGTGGGAAACCGGGCGGAAGGATCTGGCGCGGCTGCCCTTCCATTGGCACTTGAACGAGGAGCTCCAGAGTGGCGGGCCCAACCTTCAAATCACCGGTTCGGAGAGATGAGAGGGTGCTGCGGAAAGTCAGCACGTAGTAACCAATGCCGTCGATCACCGTGCTGGTCTGTTCGTTCGTCTGCGGGAACCGTGCGATGGCGAAATCACTTTTCGCAATCTCGATGAGACCGAGGCGCTGAAGTTGTGTCTGGCGTGGCACATAAAGGCTGCAATTCACCGGAACGACCTCCCCCTGATAGATTTCTTTTTTACCCAGCTCGATCTGAAGGATGGGTGCATTCTTATCCTCGGCAGTCTGGCCATTGCTGGCATTTGGAAAAGCCGCGCCACCTTGTTCCACGTTCAATTTGACCTCATTGGTGGTCATCGACTGGCCATCCACAACGATGGTTTGCGGAGGGATCACAAACGAACCGGGTTCCGAAGCGGCAATGCCCCAGGAAAGCTGAAGTGATACACTCTGCCGGCCATTCACAATGCTGATTTGCTGGGAGGTGGACACACCGCTGGTCTGCGCAATCTGGAGTGGAAAACGCAAGCCGGGTAAACTCTGGACCTGGCCGTCCTGCACGGAAATCACATAGTTGATCGTTTGGTTAGGCCGGGCCTTGTCCGGCTGCACATAAGCGCGGACCGTCGCGGCCTGAGTGAGGCTTAGAACTAAAAATTGAAATGTGAAAACTAAAAACTTCATGCAGTCGTTGGAGGGTTGCTTGCAGTTACCAATCCTTGCCGTTCACCGGCGCATCACGAGGACGCACCAGCAGGGCCTTCTTTTGATCATCGGCATAGGTGCGCAAAAAGGAGCGGGCTTCATTGCGGCTGAAGCCGGTGGCGTCATCCTTCTCATTGCCTGCCATTTCAGCCTCACGCTGTTCGCGGCGCTCGCGGGCTTCCGGACTTTCCTGATCACCTTCCTTGCCAGCCTGGAGCTTGCCTTCCTGCTCCTTCTCTTTGTCGCCGCCCTTGCCGTCTTCGCCGTCCTTGTCCTCCTTCTTGCCGAGGCTTTCTTTGCGTGACTTATCCTTGTCCTCACCATCGCCGTCGCCTTCCTGGTCGCCATCGTCGCCGGATTCTCCCTTCTCACCTTTTTCACCCTTCTCGCCCTTTTTACCTTTTTTGCCTTTATCACCCTTCTTGCCATCCTTGCCTTCCTGCTCGTCGATCTTCTTTTGCAGTTCATCGAGGCGCTTCTTCACGAAGTCACGGTTCTCCTGGACCTCTTTGTTGTCGGGATCGATTTTCAAAGCAGCATCGAAGTGCTTGACGCTGTCACGCCAGGCTTTGAGGGAAAATTTCGGTTGCTTTGCCAGGGCGCGGTCACCCTGATCATAGAGACTGTGGGCCATGCCACGATGCGCCTGGTTTTGCGTGCTTCGGTCCTCCGATTCCAGTGCCCTGCTGAATCCGCCAACGGCGCGGTCGTAGTCCTTGATCTGGTGCGCGGCATTGCCGAGTCCGAAAGCAAATTGCTGACGCCGCGCTTCAGATGAGCTGCTCTTCACCAGGTCTTCGTAAAGCTTAGCCGCATGGTCAAAATCGCCTTCCTTGTAAGCATCGAGCGCCTGTTGCGGGTCGGGCTTTTTCGCGCCGAATACGGAGCCCAGAATCGTGTCTTTTGCCTGAGCACCTGGAGTGAGAAAGCTCCATGCCAGGAGGGCCAGTGCGGGTGTGTAGGTTTTCATGCGGGAGGAGGGACGGATGAGCCAGGCACTGACAAGCAGCAGCATACCGATAGACAACGGCCAGTAAAAACGCTCAATCGGCTTCACAAGTTCCTTCGCCGCATTGGTTTGTGCCTGGAGGGCTGAAAGCAGGTCTTTGACCACGGAAACAGCCAGAGGCTGGGAACCAAGTTTCATGTACCGGCCACGCGTGGCCGTTGCGATTTCCTGAAGCACCTTGGGTTCCATGCGTGTCTTCACCACATTCCCCTGCTGGTCGCGTACAAACTCGCCGGCACGCGCGGGATCGGGATCGGGAATGAGCGCCCCGGCCTCCGTTCCGACACTGACGGTGAGCACGAGAATGTTCTTTTGGGCAGCCTGTTTTGAATATTCGGTGATCTCGATGTCCGGCTCGCCGCCATCACTGAAAAGGATCAACCCATGATTCCTGGCGGGACTCTTATCAAATGTCTCCACCGCAAGTTTGAGAGCGCGGCCGATCTCACTGCCGCCGCGTGGAACGGACGTGAAGTCGAGCGATTGGATGGCCTCAGCGACCGCATCATGATCGGTCGTCAGCGGGGCTTGAAGGTAGGCATTTCCAGCAAAGGCGATCAGGCCCACACGGTCGGTTTTCAACGAGGCCAGAACGTCCTGCGCGGCCAGTTTGGCCCGGGTGATGCGGTCAGGTACGATGTCGTTTGCCAGCATCGAACGGGAGGTGTCGATGGCGATGATGACATTTCTGCCCGACTCCTGCTGCACGATCTTGTCCTCGCCCCAGCGCGGCCTGGCTAGGGTAAAGATGAAGCAGCCGAGGGCCAGCAATTGCAGCGTGAAAATGATCCAGGATCTCTGGAGTGAAACGCCCGTGACGAGCATGTCCCTGAGCCGCGGTGAAGTGAAGGCGGACTGTACTTTCCCTGCGCGCCAGTCCGCCCACAGCTTCAACACTGCCAGAAGCGGCAGGACTGCGAGGCAGTAAAGGATCTTTGCAGCAAGGAAAGTCATGGTGGCAGGAGTCAGGTGGCAACAGCCATCGGTGAGGCGTTCAACAAGGTGAAGCGAAGCAGCAGCGCCAGCCCCAGCAACGCGGAAGCGGCGGCCAGCGGATAAAAGAACTTCTCCTCGACCTCCGTGATGCTGCGGTGCTTGATCTCTTTTTTCTCCAGCTTGTCGATGGTGGCAAAGATCTCCTGCAGCGCACCAAGGTCCTGCGCCATGTAGAAGCTGCCATTGCCGATGCGGGCCACTTCCTGAAGCGTGCCTTCATCGAACTCCTGCCTGCCGCTGGTGATGACGCGACCGTTTGGCAGGGGGATCATGTGAACGCCCGGTGTGCCGATGGCAATGGTGTAAATTTTTTGCCCGAGTGTGGCGGCTAGTTTGGCCGCATCCGGTGGACTGAGTTTGCCGCTGTTGTTCGCGCCGTCGGTGAGCAGGATGATCACCTTGCTGGGCACGGTTTCCTTGTCGAGACGGCGGGATGCGGCGGCCAGACCTGAACCAATGGCCGTACCATCCTCCATGACGCCCGTCTGCACACGGTCCAGATTCGCCTCCAGCCAGTCGCGCTGAAAGGTCAGCGGGCAGGGCTGATACGGCGCACCCGCAAAGGCGACGATGCCAATGCGATCATTCGTGCGGCCACGGATGAAATCGCGCATCACGCGCTTTGCCGCCGTGAGACGGTTGACCGGACTGCCGCCAATGTAGAAATCCTCGATCAACATCGAGAGTGAAACATCCACCGTCAGACAGATGGCGATACCTTCAGTGTTGTCTTCATCATGGGAGATGACCTTCTGCGGTCGTGCCAGCGCGAGGATGCCCGCAGCGATGCTCAGCAGCACCAATCCCATGGTGAAACCTCCGCGCGATGACTTGGCCTGAGTTCCCAGATCACGCAAAAGGAAGGTGGTGGAAAAAGCGATCGTGGGTGCCCGTCCCGGTTTGCCACGCCACCAGGCCATGACCGGAAGTGCCAGCAGAAGCAGCAGGCACTCAGGCCGTGCGAAGATCATGTCGCGAAAAAATGGAATGCTCATGCGCGGTCCTCCTCAAGTGACTCAATGGCTTTTTGCACCAGCGCCGCAGCCTCAGCCGGGTTCGCCGGTATGGGCGCAAAGGCGAGCTGGTCCCAGACCTCAGCCAGCGACTCATAGCGGTTCAGCCGCAGCGAGGAGGCGGGGATGCCGCCACGCTGAAACAACTCCTGCGTCGTGCGGAAAGGAGCCGGGATTTTGTATCGCTCCATAAAATACACCCGCAATGTCTCAGACACGGCCATCGCCGTTTCAGACGGTGGCTGCGTGGAAGATTGCACCAGGAGGTCGCGCAGACGGTTCATTGCCGTCTGCCATGGCTTTTTCAATTGGGGAGGCCTGGCTTTCGAAGGGCGCAGAAGCAGCCAGATGACGAGAGCCAGCATGAAGATGACCACTCCGGCCGCCATGGCATAGATCCACCAGTCAGGCCCGGGAGCGACCATGGTCGGAGCAGGCAGTTCGGGATGCGGCAGGGGCTGCAGGGGCGGCTCCTCAGCCTGCGGGGCCTGGGCAAGAAACACGAAGATCCGGTTCATCCGCGTTTCCTCCTTTTACGTGACCGGAAATAAGCTTTCAGAGCAGGCACATAATCGTCGCTCGTGCGCACATCGAGCCGCTCCACTCCATTTTTTCGCAACATCCGGTTCAGTGTGTCCTGCCGCTCACTCATGCGCTGGGCATATTGTTGGCGCACGGCCGGATGAGACGTGTTCACGATGTACTGCTCGCCCGTTTCCGGATCCTCAAGGCAGACACGGCCCTGGTTAGGCAGTTCCCACTCGCGCGGATCGGTGATCTGGGCGGCGACGACATCATGCTTGGCCGCCAGGGCACGAAGACTTTTCTCCCAGGCATCATCCTTCGTGAGGAAATCCGAAACCACCACCACCAGGGCGCGATGGGCGATTCGCTCCAAAGCGAGATCCAGGGCGGGCACCAGATCGGTGCGGCGGCTCCTGGGCTGGATGTTGAGAATGTCACGCAGGCAGCGCAGTGCATGACTGCCACCTTTCCGGGCCGGCAGGTAGTGCTCAACCTGATCGGAGACGAGCACGAGCCCGACCTTGTCCTGATTCTGCACCGCGCTAAAGGCAAACACAGCCGCGACTTCCGCGGCACGCTCACGCTTGCTGTCTTCCTGACTGCCATAGTCGCCAGAGCCGCTGACATCGACCACCAGCATCACCGTCAGTTCGCGCTCCTCGATGTACTTGCGCACAAACGGTTCGTTCATGCGCGCCGTCACATTCCAGTCCAAAAATCGCACGTCATCTCCCGGCTGGTACTCGCGGAAGTCATCGAACTCAATCCCCTGCCCCTTGAACCTGGAGTGGTAAGCTCCCCCCAGTGTCTCCTTGACCATGCCGCGAGTGATCAACTCAATGCGCCGCACGCGCTTGAGGATGCGCTTGAGGCGTTCGTCGTCATTGGGAATCGATACAGGCATGCAAATGGCAATCCGACCTTGGTTTC
>CANJVS010000095.1 GCA_947477755.1 Verrucomicrobiaceae bacterium
GCCCTTATGTGATTGCATGATGCGGCAAGCTCTGCGAAGGCAGTTCAACCCTTTGTCCGCTTGAAACTTCCCCACATCGTCATCTCTAAAATCATCCGCGCCCTCCATGACATCTTCGTGGACCGGCGGTATGCCGACAAGGCGGTGGAGTTCACCTTCAAGCACCACCCGAAATGGGGCAGCCGGGACCGGCGCATGTTCGCTGAGGCCATTTATGAAATTGTCCGCTACTGGCGCTGGTACTGGCATCTGGCTGGGCTGCCGGATGCGGATCATGCGCGGCGTGAATGCATCGGCGATGAGGAACTGTGGCGCGTCTGGGCCGCCTTTCAGGTGATGCAGAATGGTGAACTGCCGCCGTTTGATGAGCTGGTTGGCATTCGCAGGCAGGACATCATTGACCGCTCGAAACAGGAGGTGTCACCGGTGATTCGCGCCTCGCTGCCGGATTGGCTGGATGAGCGGCTCAGCCGTGAGTTGGGTGATGCCTGGCCCGCGATCCGCGACACGCTGAATGAACCAGCGAAAGTCTATCTGCGGGTGAATACCCTCAAGACGGAGCGTCGCTCGCTGAAGGAGCGGCTGGGTCAGGATGGCTTCATCACGGAGGCACTGAAGCCCATTCCGACCGCCCTGGAGATGCAGCAGCGCTACAATGTTTTCGGCATGGCCGCTTTCAAGGAAGGTTTGTTTGAGGTGCAGGACGCTTCCTCACAGCTGGTTGCGCCTTTCCTTCAGGTGGAGCCCGGCATGAAGGTGATCGACGCATGTGCAGGTGGTGGCGGGAAGACTCTGCACATCGGCGCGCTGATGCAGAATAAGGGCCGCATTCTCGCTCTCGATGTGCATCAGTGGAAGCTCAACGAGCTGCGCAAACGCTGCGGCCGCGCCGGAGTCGATGTCGCTGAGACGCGGCTTATTGAAGGCAGCAAATCGATCAAGCGCCTGGCCAATTATGCGGACCGCGTCCTTCTTGATGTCCCATGTTCGGGACTCGGCGTGTTGCGCCGGAATCCGGACGCGAAATGGAAGCTCAGCAATGTCGAAATCGACCGGCTCATTGTCGAGCAGCAGGATATTCTGGTGCGTTATGCTTCCATGGTGAAGCCCGGCGGCAAGCTTGTCTATGCCACCTGCTCCATCCTGCCGAGTGAGAATGAAGAGCAGGTGCAAAAATTCCTCACGACTCACGGTGACGACTGGACGTTGGAGGAGGAGATGAAAATCAATCCCGCCGAGACAGGACACGATGGTTTCTACGCGGCGCGGCTGCTGCGGAAAGTGCCTGAACCCAAAGCCCATGTTTCCGAAGCTTCCCAATCTGAACCGGTGCCTGAACCCGCAGCCGAGTGAGATCATTCCGCAAAGGATGAGTTTTGGATTTCCGGCACTTCGGGTGCCGGAAATCATGCGGGTTTTGAGTTGCTTCATTCTGATGCATTTCGATGCCGCCTCCGCGCAGTTCTCTGTGCCGCCGCCCACGCGTGAGCTGCGTGGTTCATGGATTGCCACGGTGCATAACATCAACTGGCCGTCCCGCACAGGACTGACGGTGGCTCAGCAGCAGGAGGAGTTGAGGCGGATGATTCAGAGCGCCCATGACCATGGTTTGAATTGCCTCATCTTTCAGGTGCGTCCGGCCTGCGATGCCCTTTACGAATCCAAGATCGAGCCTTGGTCCTGTTACCTCAGCGGGTTGATGGGCCTGGCTCCATCGCCCAAATGGGATCCTCTGGAGTTTGCCATCAACGAGGCCCACCAGCACGGGATGGAACTACATGCCTGGTTCAATCCATTTCGGGCGCAGGCAGGAAACCGCTTCGCTCCGAGCGCCAATCATGTCCGCCGCGAGCATCCTGAATGGACCGTGAAATATGGCTCTGACTGGTGGGTGAATCCCGGCCTGCCGGAGGTGCGCCAGCGCGTCCTTGATGTGATCCTGGATGTGACCCGCCGGTATGACGTGGATGGCATTCACATGGATGATTATTTCTATCCTTATCCGGTCAATGGCCGCGATGGAAAAGCGGTGCCATTCGATGATGCCGGAACCTATGCGCTCTACAAGTCGGGCGGCGGCATGCTCGAACTCACGGCCTGGCGCAGGCAAAATGTCGATCAAGTCGTGCAGGGTGCGTATGAGGGAATCAAAGCAATCAAGCGCAGCGTGAAATTTGGGATCAGCCCCTTTGGTCTTTGGCGCCCTAACTATCCGGCCGGCACCGGCGGCGGACTCGATCCCTATGAACACCTCGGGGCGGACAGCCGGGGCTGGTTGCAAAAGGGTTGGATCGATTATCTCACTCCGCAGCTTTACTGGACCATTGATCGTCCAAAGCTCGGCTTTGCCACTTATTTTGACTGGTGGTTAGGCGAGAACACGCTGGGCCGCCACATCTGGCCGGGCATGAACACCAGCAAGGTGGGTGATGACCGCAGGGCAGGGGAGATTCTTGCCCAGATCAGTGTCCTGCGCACCCGTCAGGTGCAGATGCCACCCGGTCATTTTCATTGGAATTTTGGCGCCCTGGACAAGGACCTTGGCAAGGTCGGCACACTCACACTGGAGCGCGCCTACAACCTGCACACCATCCTGCCCGCCAGTGCCTGGCTCAGCAATGTGACCCTGCCTGCGCCGCTGGTGGAGAAGATTGCCGGGGGCAAACGTGTCCGCTGGAACTTTACCGATCTGCGCTGGGGCAGTTCCGGTCGCTGGTGGGTTGTTCAGGCCTTGATTGAGGGCAAATGGCAGACGGTTGAAATCGCCTTCCATGACCGACATGAGATGGATTGGCCGGAGAAAGCCGCGGCCGTCGCTGTGCGCGCCGCCGGCCGTGCTTGGGAGATCGGTTCACCAGGGATTGTGGTGCGCTGATTGAAAAGCCAGTGGGGTTGGGGGAGCCTAACAAATGCAAAAATACTCGCACTTAAATCAGTCAAAATGCTAGATAAAAAATAGAACCCCGAATTTTTATTTGAAACAAAGCAGCTGAATAAGCGTAAGTGGAAAGGTTGAAAGTGAACATCGTGTAAGCTATACGTCTAAATAATGTCACAAGTGGTATTGAGAAATGTAATGAGTAATTTGAATGACCAAGGCTTTGATGAGATTTGTAGCCATATCAATTCTTAATATGGAAAGCGTATGCTCGAAATACAAAGAGATAAACTCGAACTGCGTAACCACCTGAAAAGGGCGGGTGCGACTGACGATGAGATCAATCAGCGTTTGAATGAGGATCATCGGCCATTCCGACCTGCTTTTGTGAATGGAGAAAGGATTGTCGGAAATTGCCTCACAAAAGGAATGAATGCGGGACCAGAAGATGGCCGCGAGGAGGGCGTCTAATAGGGGGAGACGAATTTGGAAGGCCAAGGCAAGGTGCTGAAATTGCACAATGACGCGTGATTCTTTTGCCAATTCGGTCGGTAAAAAACGATTTAAGTTTGAGGGGCGTTAAGACGTGAGGGAGGCATCACTTTGGCAAGACTGGGAAACAACATGCCAAGCTCGTTGCTTACGCGGCGTGAGCCAGACATGATGGGTGCCTTCTGATCATGATGCTGATTGATTTTATTCTCGCTTCCGCCCGCCATTACTGGCGTGGACATCTCGGACTGCTCTTTGGTGCCTTTTTGGCTTCGGCAATTCTTAGTGGCTCGCTGCTGGTGGGGGACTCGGTCCGGGCTAGTTTGCGGCGGGTGGCGGAATTGCGGTTGGGTAAGGTGCAGTCGGGCGTTTTGGGCGGAGACCGGTGGTTTACAGAGAAACTGGTCCGCTCTGTGAATGATGTGCCGGCGATCCTGGCCACAGGCTCGGCGAGTGCGGCGAATGGCAAGGTGCGGGTAAATGGCGCGCAGGTGCTGGGTGTGGAAGAGGGTTTTTGGAAATTGAGTTCAAACGGCAAAGCGGTTGCGCTGGAGAAGACGGAAATCGCATTGAACGAACCGCTGGCCCGGAAGTTGAATGTCAAAATCGGTGACACGGTGCTGGTGCGCATGGAGCGGCCGAGTGCGATCTCGCGTGATGCACCCCTTTCAGGCAGCACGAATCAGGACATTTCCCTGCGGCGAAAAATCGGTGCGATTGTGAGTGCGGACGACTTCGGTGCTTTCCAACTCACGGCTTCTCAGGTGACACCGGATTCGGTCTTTGTGAATCTTGCGGACTTGCAGACACAGCTGGAGATGGACGGCAAAGTGAACGCTTCGTTAAGTGCTGAAACTCGAACGACACATGAGGCATGGGAAAAGGCAAAGGCGCTGGATGATTTCGGTTTGAAACTGATTCGTGTGGCGGGAGAGCGCAAGGAGTGGGAGGTGAGCACGAGTCGAGTGTTTCTGGATCAGAGCCTGGCCACGAAATTGCTGAAGCGCGAGGGCAGTTACGGGGTGCTGACTTATCTGGTGAACGGCCTGAAATCGGCCAAAGGTGGCACGCCCTATTCGATGATCACGGCGGTGGATGGCCCGAAGTCAGAAGCCAGGAGTCAGAAGTCGGAAATCACCATCACGCAATGGCTCGCGGAGGATCACGGACTGAAGATCGGCGATAAACTGGACATCTTTTATTTTGTGGTTGGTTTGGGTCGCGAGCTGAAACAGCAGACGGCGAGCTTCACCGTGAGAGGCATCCTGCCGATGACCGCCCCGACGGTGACTCGTGCGTGGACACCGGATTTTCCGGGTGTGTCAGACGTGGATAATTGCCGTGACTGGGAGCCTGGCATCCCGATGGACATGAAGGCGATCCGCGACAAGGACGAGAAGTACTGGGACGACTACAAGGGGACTCCGAAGGGATTTATCAGTCTCGCCGACGGACAGAGGCTGTGGTCGAACCGTTTTGGTCAACTCACTGCGATCCGCTTTGCTGACAGCGGTCAGGACGAGCAGGTGCTGAGAAAGGAGCTGCTTAGTTCGTTGAGTCTTTCTGACATCGGACTGGTTCCGCGCAGCTTCAAGAAAGACGCTGATGCGGCAGCGAAGGGCAGCGTGGACTTTGGCGGGCTGTTCATTGGGTTGAGCCTTTTCCTGATCGCGGCGGCTCTGGTGTTTGCGGCGCTGCTGTTTTTGTTCACACTGGAGCGCCGCGCCTCACAGGTGGGATTGCTGCTGGCACTGGGATGGAATGCAAAAATGGTTAGGCGTGCACTGCTTGGCGAGGCGGGTGTGATTGCCGTTGTCGGCAGTGTGCTGGGCCTGTTCGGCGGCAGTGCTTATACCAAACTGGCGCTGCGGGGCCTGAGCGGTGCCTGGGCGGGCGCATCACAGGGGCTGCCACTGGTGTTTGAGGCGGGAACAGGAACCATGATCGGCGCGGGTGTTGGCTCGGTGATTGTCGTGCTGCTGACGTTATGGTGGGCGGGGCGGAAAATGTTCAGGGCGCAACCGCGAGATCTGCTCGGCGCATGGAGCACAGACGAGTCAGGGTCTGGGAAGTCGAAACCAAAGCACTTTTGGCTGCCAGTGCTGATCACACTTGCCGCTGTCGGGCTTGTTTTCGGAGGGAACTCGGCCAAGGCACCGGAGGCGGTGGCTGGCATGTTCTTTGGAAGCGGGATGCTGCTGTTGATCTCAGGCTTGATGCTGGCCGGGCGCTGGATGCGGCGTGATGGAGGAGAGATGGCGCAGACGCTGTGGCAGATCGGCGTGCGCAATGTCTCCCGCCGTCCCTCTCGCAGTCTGGCCGTGATTGGCATGATGGCAGGTGGCATCTTCATGGTCACGGCCGTGAACGCTTTTCGCATGAGCGCTGGTGATGTTTCTTTGCGCAGTTCAGGCACTGGCGGCTTTGCTTTGATTGGTGAATCGTCCCTTCCTATTTATGAGGACCTCAACAGCAAGGCCGGCATCGAGGCCTTTGGTTTGGATGAAAAACTGATGGCCGGTGTGAAGGTCGTGCCCTTCCGCGTCAGGGAAGGGGACGATGCAAGTTGCCTGAATCTGAATCGTGCCCAGAAGCCTGTCCTGGTGGGTGTGAATTTTGCGAACTTAAAAGATCGCTTCTCTTATGCTGGTGGCGCCATGCCTGAGTCGGGAATGACCGCATTGGCCGATCAGGCCACGGCCATGTGGGGCCTCGGCAAGGGGGTGGGCGATGCCGTGGACTACCAGGACTCTACAGGCCAACCTTTTAAAATAACCCTGAGCGGCTTGCTCGCGGGTTCGGTGCTCCAAGGCAAGATGGTGACCAGTGAAACGACTTTTCTCAAAGCCTACCCCGATGCCGCCGGCTATCGATTTTTCCTTATCGATGCGCCTGCCGATAAAGCCGGGGAAGTCAGCGCACACCTGACGCGCCAGCTTGAGCAGCGCGGTCTTGCGTTGGAGCCAGCGAAGCAACGGTTGGAAACATTTCTCAGCGTGCAGAACACTTACATCGGCATCTTCACCATCCTCGGAGGACTGGGCGTGTTGCTTGGAACGGCGGGGCTGGGCGTGCTGGTTTCGAGACATGTGCTGGAACGTCGTGGCGAACTGGGCTTGATGCAGGCGCTGGGTTTTCTGCCCGCCGCTTTGAGGAAACTGGTGATGGGTGAGCATGTGGCACTGCTGGTCGGTGGCCTCATGCTCGGTGTTGCCTGTGCGCTCATCGCCGTTTGGCCGAGCGTCGCGCAGGGGGGAGGGGATTTGCCTCTTGGGTTTCTAAGCGCCTTGCTGGCTGGTGTGCTGGTGTTTGGCGTCGTTGTTTGCGGGATCGCTGTGTCATCGGCGGTGCGCGGACGATTGCTGGATTCGATCCGGCGGGAATGATGGTTCGGCTTCATCTACCTCATGCAGTTTTTTCATGTTCCTGAAGTGTGGTGAATGCACTCACGGGTTGCAGGTAGGCATCGAACATGCTTCTTGGCGTGCATCCCATGAGCACCACCTCCTCCACTTGGTCCCGTTTTCAAAAACACTTCGTCCGCTACTCGAAGCTCGGTTTCGCCATCGACATTAGCCGCATGTCCTTTGAGGACAGCCTGTTCGACACGATGGCGCCATCAATTGAAAAGGCCTTTACGGCAATGAAGGACTTGGAGGCTGGTGCGATCGCGAATCCTGACGAGGGGCGCATGGTCGGACACTATTGGCTGCGAAATTCGTCACTGGCTCCGGTTGAGTTGCGCGCGGAGATTGATGCTGGTTTGGAGAACATCTTGAAGTTCGCTGCCGATGTTCACAGCGGTGTCGTAAAAGCCGCGAATGGGCAGGCATTCACGCGTGTTCTGGTGATCGGCATCGGTGGCTCGGCGCTGGGACCGCAGCTTGTGGCGCAGGCAATCGCCCCGGCGGTCCCGCCGCTTGAGATCAGCTTCTTTGACAACACGGATCCCGATGGCATGGATCGCGTCGTGGCGCAGATCGGCGCTGAACTGGCGACGACGATTTCACTCGTGATTTCAAAGTCCGGAGGCACCAAGGAAACGCGCAACGGAATGCTGGAAGCGGCGGCGGCATATCAGGCCCGAGGTCTTGATTTTTCCAAACACGCGGTTGCCGTGACCGGTGTGGGTAGTGAGCTGGACAAATACGCCACCGCCAATGGCTGGCTGGCCCGCTTCCCGATGTGGGACTGGGTGGGTGGGCGCACCAGCGTAATGAGTGCCGTGGGCACACTGGCGGCCGCTCTTCAGGGGGTGGATGTGCGTAGTTTTTTAGCTGGTGCGACTGCGATGGATGAGGAAACTCGCTCGCGTCCGGCTCGCGAGAATGCGGCCATGCTGCTCGCCCTCATGTGGTTCAGCGCAGGGAGGGGCAAAGGCGCAAAGGATATGGTCGTGCTGCCTTACAAGGACAGGCTCGTTCTTTTCAGCAAGTACCTCCAGCAACTCGTGATGGAATCGATCGGCAAGGAGCATGATCTCGATGGCAATGTGGTGAACCAGGGAATCGCTGTCTATGGCAACAAAGGCAGCACTGACCAGCATGCCTATGTGCAGCAGCTGCGCGATGGAGTGAATAATTTTTTTGTCACTTTCATAGAGGTTCGAAAAGCGCGCGACACGGCAGGCTTTGAGGTCGAGCCAGGCTATACGAGTGGCGATTACTTGCAGGGTTTCCTTCGCGGCACGCGATCGGCATTGGCGGACAAGGGGCGCGAGTCGGTGACCCTAACCGTGAGTGAGGTCAGTGCCTTCAGCCTTGGGATGCTTGTGGGCCTGTTTGAGCGCGCGGTTGGTTTTTACGCCACGCTGGTGAACGTGAACGCCTATCACCAGCCCGGAGTCGAGGC
>CANJVS010000096.1 GCA_947477755.1 Verrucomicrobiaceae bacterium
CGCGTCACACTCACGGTGACATCAGCGGGAATAACCGAGCCTTTGAGCAGGTCCACCTTGCGCAGCACATCATCGGCCACGGAGATGGCATTTGCACCCGGGCGCTTCGCAATGCTAAGCGTCACAGCGGGTTCTTCAGAGATCTTCGAACCATGGAACACGTATTGCACCGCTTCCTCGCCGGTATCGTTGATCCCGGCGACTTCACGCAGATACACCGGACGGCCGCTGAAGGCACCAATGACCACGTTGCCAACGTCTTCCGCCGTTTTCAGAAATGCTCCGGTTTCAACAAGAATCTCTTTGTTACTTGAGGTTAGGCCGCCTGCGCGGAACTGGCGGTTTGCCTGCTGAAGCATTGGCACGAGGCCCGCCGGGCTCAGATTCCGCGAAGCAAGCTTCACAGGATCAAGCAGCACCCGCACAGTGCGGCGCGATCCGCCAAGCAGGTTCGTCTCGGCCACCTGCGACACTTGTTTGATCGCTTCATCCACCTGGGCGGCCAATCGACGCAGGGTCAGGTGATCATATCGCGCGCTGTGAAAAGTGAGCGCAAGGATGGGCACATCATCAATGCTCTTTGGTTTGATCAGCGGTGGCGTGACACCCATGGGGATGCGATCAAAGTTTGAGCGCAGTTTTTCTGTGAGCTTCAGCAGGCTGCGCTCGGGATCTTCGCCCACTTTGAAGCGCACAATGACCAGGCTCTCGCTGTCACGAGAAGTGCTGTAAATGTACTCCACCCCGGCGATCTCCCACAGCAGCTTTTCCATCGGGCGGGTCGCACGCTCCTCGATCTCCTTTGCGGTGGATCCGGGCATCGACACCATGACATCGACCATCGGCACCTTGATCTGCGGCTCTTCCTCACGCGGCAGCAGCACAATCGCCGCAGCCCCCAGCAGCACGGAGGCAATGATGATAAGTGGCGTGAGTTTGGAATCAATGAACGCTGCCGCGATGCGACCGGCGACGCCCAGATGGCTGGATGATGCCTCGCTCATGGCTGGATAATCACGGGTTGGCTGTCGGCAAGTTTTGCCACGTCGCTGATGATGACTTTCTCGCCTTCTTCAAGGCCGGAAAGCACTTCCACACGACCATCAATGACCTTGCCAGTTTTCACCAACCGCAACGCCGCTTTGCCATCTTTGGCGACGAACAGCAACTCCATCTGCCCGCGTTTCATCACGGCAATTTTGGGCAAAAGAAGCAGCTTCGTATCCGCTACCGGCACTGTAACCCGGCCAAATTGGCCTGTGCGCAAACCTTCTGCGACTGGCAGGTCAAATTTCACCTGAAATGTTCGACTCACCGGATCAGCGACGGGCGCGATTTCGCTCACCATCGCTTCGAGCGCTTTTGCGACTGATGCAATTTTCACCTGCATCTTTGCGCCCATCCGGATGCGATCGAGAATAGCTTCCGGAAGTTCGGCCTCGAAGCGTAACGTCGTCGGCGCCTCGATTTCGAGAAGTGGTTTGCCCGGCATCGCCAGATCACCCACATCCGCAAGTTTCCGCGTCACCACACCATCAAAGGGCGCGGTGACGCGAGCATAACTCATCATCGTCTCCGCTTCGCTCACGCCCGCGACCGCCACTTTCATGCGCGCTTCAGCAGCATCGAAATCCTGGCGGCTTGTCGCATTGCTCACGATCAACTGCTTCTGGCGGTCCAAATCTCGTTGTGCCTGATCGAGCCTTGCCTTGGCTTGATCCACCCTGGCCTGAATCTCCTGCACCTCGAGCCGCGCAAGCAAATCACCTGATTTCACCAATGCTCCCGGCGTTGCGGAGTATTCGAGCACGCGCCCGCTAACCTTCGCCTCGACAATCGAGCGCAACTTTGAACGCACGGTACCCACGACCTCTTCGGCAGCCACATGTGACTCCAATTTGGCTGCCTGAACCTCGACGGCGACCGCAGGCAGCGAGACCGCTTTTGTTTCGGCGATCTCGTGTTTGCCACAGGCGGCCAACATGAGCAGAGAGAAAAGCGATACGAGTTTCATGGTGAAATCATGGTGCTCAATGCTTCGTGCAGCATGAGCCGCCGACGCCGAGCTTTTTGAGGATTGTTTCCGCCGGACAAAATCCGGTGAAGGCCGATTGCAAAAGATTGAAACCAACGAAAGTAGTCAGCCAGAACCAGTTAGGGCTCACATAATGACTCAGGGCTAAGCTGACCAGGATCATGGTGCCGGCGAGGGCACGTATGGCATTTTCAATTTTCATGTGGTTGGGTGGATTCTTGATTGACGGAGAATGGTGATGAAGGATAATTCAATTCAACTATATGAGTCTATACGCATATAGCGCCCACTAGCAATACATTTTTATACCATGGCCGCTCGCACCAAAAAAGCTCCGCCTCCCATGTCCGAAGAAGCGCTCAGTTTGATCGCTTCTTGGTTCCGCACCCTTGCCGAGCCCAGTCGCCTGAAGATTTTACGCTCATTGGAAGAAGGGGAGAAAAACATCACCGAGGTCGTGGCCGCGACCGGCCTGACGCAGGCAAATGTCTCTCGTCACGTACAGTCGCTCGTCGACGCGGGCATGGTGGGTCGCCGTCGAGAAGGCCTGACGGCTATCTGCTTCATTGCCGATCCGAGCATCTCCGATCTGTGCGACAATGTGTGTAACAATCTCATGAAGCGTCTCTCCGATCAGGTAGAGAAACTGGGCGGTTCTTAAACCAGTCGGACTTGTCCAAGTTCCGTCTCTCTCATCTTTGCTTAGCGCTCAAAGTCTTGTGGCTGCGCACAAAACTAGCGCCTCCGGGCGGCGACATGGCTTGACCATCAAGGGGGCAAACGCTAGCCTGCGCGCCCTAACCAAAACCTTCAATCGCACACTATGGAAACCGTCAGACTTGGCATCGTTGGACTCGGAAACATGGGCAAAGCCCACCTCGGAAACATTCGCGCCGGCAAGGTGCCAGGGCTGAAGGTTACCTGCCTTTGCGAGAGCCACGGCACGATTCCCCCGCTTCAGGAAGGTGAGCAGGCTTTCACTGATGTCAGTGCCATGATCAAATCAGGTCAGATCGATGCCATCCTCATCTGCACCCCTCATTTCAGCCATACCACCATCGGTATTGAGGCTCTCCAAGCTGGTCTCCATGTGCTGGTCGAAAAGCCAATCTCGGTACACAAAGCCGACTGCGAACGCCTCATCGCCGCTCACACGGACAAGAGCAAAATCTTCGCCGCCATGTTCAACATGCGCACGAATGCCTGCTTCAAGAAAGTCAAAGATCTCATCGACAGCGGTGAACTCGGAGCTGTGCGGCGCGTCCACTGGGAGGTCACCAACTGGTTCCGCACCAACTACTACTATGCCACCGGCGGCTGGCGCGGCACATGGAAGGGAGAGGGCGGCGGCGTGCTCATGAACCAGTGCCCACACAATCTCGACCTCTTCCAGTGGATGTTTGGCATGCCGCAAAAGGTCCGTGGTTTCTGCCAGTTCGGCCGCTTCCATGAGATCGAAGTCGAGGACGATGTCACTGCTGTGCTGCAATACGACAACGGCACCACCGCCACCTTTGTCACCTCCACCGGCGAGGCCCCAGGCGTGAACAAGCTGGAAATCACCGGCGAGCAGGGCCGCCTCACCGTCACCGACGGCAACAAAATCCACTTCCAGCGCAACCGCCAGCCTATGAGCAAATTCTGCATGGAGGCCGAAGCCGCCTTTGCTATGCCGGAATCTTGGCACATGGACATCCCGGTCGCCGAGAGCGGCGGGCAGCATGTGGAAATCCTGCAAAACTTCACCAACGCCATCCTCAAAGGTGAAAAACTCCTGAGCCCCGCCGCCGAAGGCATCTACAGTGTCGAACTGGCGAACGCCATCCTCCTCAGTACTTGGCAGGACAAAGCCATCGAACTCCCGATGAGCAGCGCCGACTACGAGCGCATCCTCATCGAGAAAGGCGAAAAGAGCACCTTCCAGAAAACCAAAGTGGTGGCCAAAGCCAGTGCCGACGACTTCGCGAAGAGCTTCCGTTAATCCAAGGACGCTTCCCCTTCCCCGCCGCCCCGATGCGCCCCAAGCCATCGGGGCTTTTTGTGAAGACCATGAACTCAGAAAAAGAACCCGACTCCATCGAATGGGCGCAAGGAATAGCGATACTCATGGGTCTAGCTTGGCTACTAGCACTTGCCGGATACATGGCACGGCAATGGTGGGACTATGCTGGACTCATACCACTACTTGCCGCTCTTCTGACGATTCTTGCTTGGCCCTTCGGCTTGGCTCTGATCACCATTTCACTTTGTAATCATCCGAAGGAGCAAAGAGGATGGCTGACCCTACTGCTATTTATTGTGATTGGCGTGTTGAGTTTCTTTTTGTGTGGCTATGCCTTGGCCCCTCTCGCTACAGGCGTCGCATAACTTCGTTCCACATGGAACATTCCGGCCCCCTGTGCTAAACCAGTCTCCCCTTCTCTAAGTCTCCCATCTCCATGTCTTCCGCCTACACCTTCCCCAAACACTACGATGTCATCGTCTGCGGAGCCGGTCATGCGGGGGTGGAAGCGGCGATGGCGGCGGCTCGGCTGGGTTGTCAGACTGCGATCCTCACTCAGAACCTCGACACCATCTCCCAGATGTCCTGCAACCCGGCCATCGGGGGGCTTGCCAAGGGGCATGTGGTGCGTGAGATCGACGCTCTGGGCGGAGTGATGGGCCTGAACACGGACGCCACGGGCATCCAGTTCCGAATGCTCAACGCCACGAAAGGCCCCAGCGTCCAAGCACCACGAGCTCAGTGCGACAAGAAAGCCTACCAGTTTCGCATGAAATGGCTGATCGAGAACCAGCCAAACCTCGACATGCACCAGGGGAACGCCGCTGAGATCTTGGTCGAAAACGATGCCGTCACCGGCATCCGCACCAGCCTCGGGATGATCTATCGGGCCAAATCCGTCATCATTTCTTCCGGCACTTTTATGCGCGGACTGCTCCACGTCGGCCTCCAGAACCAAGCCGGAGGTCGCATGGGTGACAGCATTTCCACCTTATCCGACAGCCTGAAACACCTCGGATTCGAGATCAAACGCTTCAAAACCGGCACCCCCTGCCGCATCAACAGCCGCAGCATCGACTTCTCAAAGTGTGAGATCCAACCAGGCGATACCCCTGCCCCACCTTTCTCCTACCTGTCAGGCATCGTGCCGGAGGACCCCGAAAACAGCACCTTCGACACAGGACCACCCCAGTTCACTCTCAACTCTTGGCTGCCTGAAAAGTTCCACGTGGAACAAATTCCCTGCTGGATCACCTACACGAACCCGCAGACCCACGAGATTATTCGGGCGAATTTGGACAAATCCCCGATGTATTGCGGGCGGATTGAGGGCGTGGGGCCGCGTTATTGCCCGTCCATCGAGGACAAGGTGGTGCGCTTTGCGGAGAAGGAACGGCACCAGGTTTTCCTGGAACCGGAGGGCCGCCACACCCGCGAGTTCTACATCAACGGCGTCTCCACTTCCCTGCCCTACGAAGTGCAGCACGACTTCATCCGCAGCATCACCGGCCTGGAAAAGGCCGAGATCATCCGCCCGGGCTACGCGGTGGAGTATGATTACTGCCCGCCCACCCAGCTCTACCCCACGCTGGAGACGAAGCGCGTCTCCGGCCTCTACTTCGCCGGGCAGATCAATGGCACCTCCGGCTACGAAGAAGCCGCCGGTCAGGGATTACTCGCCGGGGCCAATGCCGCGCTGAAAGTGCAGGGTAAAGCACCGTTCATTCTCAGCCGCAGCGAGGCCTATCTCGGCGTTCTGATCGACGACCTCGTGACCAAGGGAGTCACTGAACCCTATCGGCTATTCACCTCCCGCGCCGAGTATCGACTCCTCCTGCGTCAGGACAATTGCGATCTTCGCCTTACCCCTCGCGCTGCGGAGATCGGCCTGACCTGCCCTACCCGCAATCGCCTCACCCAGGAGAAAGCCGACCTCCTCGCCAAAGCGTTGCAGTTCGCCCAGGCCACGAGTCACGAAGGCATGAAACTGCATTCTTGGGTTCGCCGCACCGAAAACGACCACACCAAACTCCCCGCAGAGATTCGCGCCGAGTTTCCCGATCCCGTCTGGCAACAGCTCGATTACAGCCTGAAATACGAGGGTTACGTCCAGCGTCAGGAAAACATGATCGGAAAAACCGCCCGCATGGACGGTCACGCCATCCCCCCAGACTTTGATTACAGCAAAGTCCACAGCCTGAAAAAAGAAGCCCAACTCCGCCTCACCGAGATTCGCCCCACCACCCTCGGCCAAGCCGCCCGCATCCAAGGCGTCACTCCTGCGGAGATTTCGTTGCTGGCGGTGATGTTGAGGAAGGGGTAAAGCGTAGAGTTTTCCAGTTCAACTTTGTTATGTCAGTAAAAATACTCACGAACGATTTCAAAGCTCACCTGCTCAGTGAAATATATAGGGTAGAAGGAGTTATTCGAACCTTTAATTCTTTGCTTCGTGACTTGGAACGCACTCAGCCATGGAATCGTGAGGCCAAATGGAGCGGCGAAAATGCTCGGAATGGCTGCGAAAAAAACCTGGCGATTTACCGCCGCTTCATAGCTGACCAAAATATGTGGTTGGCATCATCTGAAGTGCCACACGAACTTTGCCTTGTAAGCAGAGACTCTGTACAGCCCAGCCAGACAGGAACCGAACTTTTTGGCATTAAACTCAAAGCCTCCAAGATTAAAGACGATCACTTCTATCTTTATAAAGGCATGCTATTTGAAGTGAGCGGACCCTATAATGGAGATGAAGGAAATCTTCTCGTCCAAAATTACTTTGCTAAAAAGCGGGCGAAGATAGAAAGCCTCCAAAGCGAAAGTGAACCACAACTCAATCGCCAAA
Source organism: Verrucomicrobiaceae bacterium (assembly GCA_947477755.1). Classification (GTDB taxonomy): domain Bacteria; phylum Verrucomicrobiota; class Verrucomicrobiia; order Verrucomicrobiales; family Verrucomicrobiaceae; genus Prosthecobacter. The sequence continues at coordinate 6,880 of CANJVS010000096.1, forward strand.
GAACTGTCATTCCAGAATCAGTGCGACACGAAGTTTGGCGCCGGGACCAAGGTTGCTGTGTTGAGTGTAGTTCAAAAGAGAGGTTGGAATATGACCATCTGATTCCGTTCTCAAAAGGCGGCTCAAACACTGCACGAAATCTTCGTCTCCTATGCGAGACATGTAATCGGCGAAAAAGTGCTTCGATCTGACTTCTTCCGTGTTTAGAGAACTAGAACCAAGTTTCCTGCACAAGAACAGCTGAAGAATTGTGTACTGGGAGCGTCTTGCCGCATTGATAACAGCTGCCTAACGGCAGCGAAGAATATGGAACAAGCATACCGTGCCGAGTATCCTCAATAGTAGGGCAGACAAATTTGATGGTGTTCGAGATAGAATCATCGACACCAGAAAGCTCTATTATCCCAGAATAGCGAGAATAGGGAAGAAATGCCCTGAACACACCAGGAGACTCTTCCTCGAAATAGCCATTGTCGCTAAAATAGAACTCCTTTGGCCTCGCCTGGAAATCGCAAAGCCCGGTAGCGAAGAACCGACTACCTGTTGGCTTTCGTGTTTGAGGGGAGGAATGACGCTCAATATACTCCATGTTCCCAGTCCCAGTCCAACAGCCGGTGCGAAAAACATCCGTCATAGGTAATGAGCGGGCGCATGAAATACAGATTAACGGTCTGGCGCAAGGTTTCAGATCGTTACAGTGCAAAGGAGTGATAGACGAGACTCCAGTTGAGGCATGGAGATGATAAGGTATTTGTATGGGTTTGTTCATTTATGGGTGGGGGATTTGTTTTTGAGCGTCTCAAACGATTTGAGGCGACTTCATTTTATAGTAACCAAACTCTGAAAAAATAACTGTTGGGACGTGATTTTAGTCGCGGAAGCATACATTTTAGAACCCTTACTACCCTAGTGTGTTCTTTTGAACGCTTCACTACCTCCTGCTTTACCGCAAGGCTCCCCTCCCCTTCCCCGGCGTCTCCGAGTTTAAGGAATGACCTCCCAACGAGTTCCCCGCCACCTCTGATTTCCAGAAGTGCCTTCCCGCGAGTTTCCCGGTCGTTCAGATTGCCAAAGGTGCTTTCCCACGAGTTCCTCGGCCCTTCTCGCTTTTCAGAGGTCGTTTCCAAAGGCTCCGCCGGCCACTCAGATTTCCAGAGGTGGCTTCGGGAGAGTTTTCTCAGAGTTCCAACGGTGTCCAAAGCTAGTTCCTCATAACCGTTGGTAGAGTGCAGACAGGGCCATGCAGGCGGCTTTCCAAGAGACGTCCAGCCAGAGCTGGGCAGCTACCCAGCGGATGAGTTTGACGCTGTGTTGCGTCACTCGCTGCATCATCA
>CANJVS010000097.1 GCA_947477755.1 Verrucomicrobiaceae bacterium
CGGAACCCTGTTGAGTGGATGAATCCGCATCATCCCCCCGTCACAAACATCCCCTTGATCACCCGAGCAGCCACTCGGCAGGGCATCCATGCCCGCTGACTTCCATTCCCGTTTTTAGGGTAACTGGAACCCGCTCCACGAAAACAAAACAGCCGGAACATTGCTGTTCCGGCTGTGGTGAGTGTTAGAGGGAAAACGTATTCAACTATGCGGCAACTTTTGCCTGGGCGCTTTTCCGTTCCAATGCAGCCTTGGCCTGATTGGCCAGTGCAGCAAAGGCGGCTTCGTCCTTGATGGCAATGTCGGACAGCACTTTGCGGTCGATATCGATACCGGCGAATTTGAAGCCTTCCATCATGCGGCTGTAGGTGATACCCACGGCGCGTGCAGCGGCATTGATGCGCTGGATCCAGAGGTTACGGAAGGTGCGCTTGCGGACCTTGCGGTCACGGTAGGAATACGTCATCGCCTTGCGGACAGCGTCCTTGGCGTAACGGAAATGGGTGGAGCGGAAGCCGCGGAATCCCTTGGCTTTCGCGAGTGTCCGCTTGCGGCGTTTGCGGCTGGCGGGTGCGTTGGTGGCTCTTGACATGTTTCTTTTTAACTGAGCAGGCTGTTGTTGGGGATTCGATGACCGGACTCACCTGATCGTAGATCCCGCAGAGGAGACCAGTCCGGAGCATCGTGGTCCCCGCCAGGGGGACCGTGGGAGCATTATCGATGTGAGAACGGCATGTTCGCAAGGACGGCTGCTTTATCCACTTCTGCCACGAGGGCGACTTTACCGAGATTGCGTTTACGTTTACGGCTCTTGTTCTGCAGGATATGGCGCTTGCCTTGTTTACGGCGCAGCACCTTTCCAGTCGCAGTGACTTTGAATCGTTTAGAAACAGCTTTTCTCGTTTTTGCTATACCAGCGTTTTTGGACATAGAGGGTCGCGAAGATGCAGTCGATTACCAGATGGGCAAGGCTTTTTTCAGACAGAAATGCAGACTTACAAAAAGACGGCTCATGACCCTTCAATGGGGTTTCGCTTTAGCGCCCGGTTCATCCCGCTCGACCACCCCGTCACGGAGGCGGATGATACGGGTGCTGCGCTCAACCATGCGTTCGTCGTGGGTGACAAAAACAAGAGTGCGCCCCTGGGCGTTGAGGTCGTCAAAAAGACCAAGAATTTCCTGCCCGGATTTGCTGTCGAGATTCCCCGTGGCTTCATCGGCAAGAATGACGAGCGGGCTGTTTGACAGGGCGCGGGCAATGGCGACGCGCTGCTGCTGGCCGCCGGAGAGCTCCATGGGCTTGTGATTGAGGCGATGCCCAAGACCGACCTGATTGGCCAGATCCTCGGCCACGGCGCGCATTTTGGCATCTTCGGCTCCGCCGTAGTACATCGGAACGGCAATATTCTCCAAGACGGTGAGCTGCTGGATGAGATTGTAGCTCTGAAAGATAAATCCGAGGTTGCGATTGCGCGCAGCAGAGAGGTCATCGTCGTTCAGATGGGCCACATTCTGACCGCCAAGGAAGTAATCTCCAGTGGTTGGCTGATCGAGACAGCCGAGCACATTTAGCAGCGTCGATTTTCCACAACCGGAAGGTCCCATGATGCAGACGTACTCGCCGGGGTAGATATCCAGGCTGACTCCCTGCAAGACTTGGCTGGTGACGCCCCCCATTTGGTAAGACTTGCAGATTTCCCGCAGACTGATGATGGGGTCAGGCATCGCTCGCGTGGATGTCAGGCCTACTTGGTGACGGCGGCCACGGCTTTGATCTTCTCCTTGGCCTTTGGCTTTGATTTGTCCAGCGATCCGGGCATTGGGGAATTGGGTTCCGGCCTGGCGTCCTCGGTCGTGGCTTTCTTGGGCAGTGAAAGAGCCACGAGCTCACCGGGTTTCAAGCCATCACGAACTTCAATAAACTCGTCATTGAAGACGCCGGTGGTGATTGGGCGACGCTCCAGTTTGCTGCCATTGCTGATATAGCAAAAATGATGATCCTCTTCGACCTCAATCGACTGCACCGGCACATAGAGAACTTCGGCAAGCTGATCGACAATGATCTCTACCTTGGCATTCATGCCGGGCTTCAACCAAGCCTGAGTGCCGGTGATGTGAATGGTGGCGGGATAGACTTTAAGGTTGGGTGTGTAGCGGCTGCTTCCTGAGTCCGGCAGGAGGGCCAGTTCGGCCACGCGACCTTCAAGAACTTTACCGGGCTCGGCATCAACTCGAATCAGGGCGATCTGACCGATTTTGACTTTTTTGACGTGGGATTCGTGAATCTTCACATTCACCCCCATCTGGGCCATGTCAGGAATGGTGAGGATGGTCTGGCGAAGGCGCACGCTGGCCCCTTCCTCGATGCTGTTGCTGTAGTTATAGGATGCACCGGCATTGAGGTCACCGTAGGCGACAAGGCCAGGCTGAACAGCCTTGATGGTGCATGCCTTGAGTTGACGTTCGAGTTCCTCGGTCTTGGCGAGTTCCATTTCGTAGCGACGCTTGGAGGTTTGATAGCGCGTCTCGGCCTGAGCCATTTTTGCACGGTTGGCACGAACTGTACGCTCCAGTTTGGTCAGGCATTCCCGATAAGCGGAGAGCAGCAGGGCGCACTGCTTGGAGAAGGCGTACTTCTTGAAGAGGCTGAGTTCGGTCTCCGCCGTTTTCACTGAAAGTGAAACCTTTTCAAAAGTGACCTGATCATTTTCAAGCTGCGATTTCGGAACAAAACCGCGAGCGGAAAGGCGCTCGGAGGCTTCGGCTTTTTGCTTAGCCACGGACAATTCAGATTTGCGGAGCAATAGCTCATCCTCAAGCTGGCGGAGCTTTTGCTGGGCTTCGCCATCACCGCTGCCCAAACCTTCCAGAAAGGGTGAAAAATCGATGCGTTCAGAGACCTCTCTAGCAGGATTTTTTGGCAGTGCTTTCTTTGCCGGCATGGCAACCGCTGCGCCACCGGCCGGCTTCATGTTGGATGATTTGAGCGGGGTGTTGGCCTGAGTGTCGAGCATGGCCACAAATTTGTCCAAATCCTCGCCAGTGGAGGGTAGACCAACATCCGTGAGAATCTTCCCAGTGAGACCCCTGCCAAGATACTTCTCAAAATCCATGAGGGCAAAGACGCCCAATTCCTTCATGTCCCGAACGAGACTGTGGTTCTCGATGCGCTGGATCTCGCGCCCTTCATCAGCATCAATGTAGGTGGCCACAGTGGTCTGAAATTCAATCTCATGATCCAGCATGCGGGTTTTGAGATCGGAACTGTCCAACTCAACCAAAACCTTTCCTTCTTTCACATCCTCCTCGGTGATGAGGTAGCCTTCAGGGATGATGCTTATAATCTTGGTGGGAATCTCGATTTCAGACTTCACCTCAAAATTCTTCAGTGCCTGAATTTCCCCACCCTGCAGGACATCCACCTGAAGCGGACCGCGTTGAGCCACAAAGGTAGGCACTTCTTCGCCGGTTTTGCCCCCTCCGGGCATGGCCAACCACACACCCGCCCCGAGGGCGAGAGTGCCGATGATCATCCAAGTCTTCCAGCGTGGTTTTTTCATGAATCTTCCTTTACTTTCTCGCTTTCTAATACGTCCACCCATGTGCCGTCTTTCCGAATGAACAGCACACCCATGTCCGTCCAGAGCTGCAGCCGGACCAGATTGTGATCAATGATGGTCGAAATGATCAAATCCCGGGCGGTGATCAGCCGGTCCTGAGATTCCACGATGTCACGAGCCGTGCCCAATCCTTCCGCCATCAGGGCCTCTTCGATTTCGAGACGTTTTTGAGCCAGATCCAGCCCTTTCTGCGCCAATTCATACTGGCGGCGGGCCAGTTCCAAGGCGCGCCAGTCGGTCCGGATTGTAGCACGCAACTGCTCCTCTTGCAGTTCCAGCGTGCGGCGCGTGCTCTGCTCCAGAACCTGGGCGGCACGCAGCAAATTGCGCTCGGGCAGGGTGTTCAAATTTGGGTCGATGAAGAGCCCGCCAGACAGGCGGCGCTGATGCGGGTTCAGTTCCAGGCCGGGATTTCCAGTCGGCTTTGCCATTTCATAATTCGTCAGTGCATTGACGGTTGGCAGGGTGTTCTGATGCGCAATTTTGACTTTGCGTGAAGCATCCTGCAGACGCTCGCGCTGGTTGTACAAATCGAGGCGGGTGATGATCGCCGTGTCCACCATCTGCTCGACAGGTTCCTTGGGGTGCATGATCTCCAGTCGCTTAATCTCACTGGAGTCCGGCATGATCCGTTCCGTGACTGGCAGTCCGAGCGTCACTTTCAAGTTATCCAACTGGTCCTCATAGGCGACGATGGCGGCCAACCAGGTGCGTTCATAAGTGATGCTGCCCTGCTCGATCTGCTTCAGCATCGACTGCGTTCGCAGATTCGCCTCTGCCAGAGCGCGATCCCGTATGATGGAGACCAGCGATGCCTTGTAGGCCAAATAACGATTTCTGGCTGCCTCACGCGCCTGGATGGTCCGCAGATACTGGCGGGTGACATCCACGGCAAAACCCTTGCGATACTGGGTGAAATCACGAATGGCGTAGAGGACGTCCCTCTCATTTTGCCGCAGCGGCTCCACCGCAGCCAGAACGCCCGCCCCGCGCAGCAAAGGCTGGCTAAGCGTGACTGCCGCGCGCGAGTAACTCAAACTTTTCACATTGCCCGTGAAGAATCGCTGGAAGTCGGTGGTCAGGTCCAGCGCCAATCGAGCGCCCGTCTTCATCAGATAGGTCAACCCCAGAGCGCCGTTCGTCGTCAGGGTCGAAGTGCGCACCCAGTTGTTCACACCCGATTTCACCTGCCGCTCAGAAAATGTGCCCCCACCCGCGCTGTCGCCGATGGGGCTGTAGAGTTGTCGCGTGCCTGTCAAACCCAGCGCACTGAGATATACCTGCTCTTTCCGGCTCAAATAAGTGCGATTCCGGTGCACCCCGAAGTCCAGCGCGTTCGCCAGCGTGATCACCCGGGCCCCGTCCTCGATGAAGGCCCGCTTGCCCAGAAAATCCACCGTTTCCGACTGCTTCATCAGGGCATCCAGCTTCGCCGGCTGAGGCTGAGTGATGCTCAGCAGCGTGTCATCCCCTGCCCCGGCCACGGCCTCTTTCTTGTCGCCGATGATCCCAAAGACCTGCTTGTCAGCCCACTTTTTATAAAACCCCTGTGAACAACCCGCCAGACCGAGGCTCAGCAGGGCCAGAGCCTGGACTGAGCGGACGTGACGTGGGTGGGACATAGGGACGGATAAAAATAGAACCCAGGCCTGGCTGCGAAGGGTTGAATCGCACCGGCTTGGGAAATTGGGGGGCCTGAACTACGACATTGAGCGCATTTGTCTATCAATGAGATGAGTGGCAGAGCATGGCCATCACCCACCACCGGGTTCGCCGAACCCGGCAGACATCCTGACGCGAGTGCGTGAGCCAGGCATCGAATGATGCTAATCAGGACCAATCAATCAAAAGGCGAGCGCCTAAGGAAGAGGTAAGACCTCCGATTCAGGCTTTAACCCCTCAATCGACAATTTCTATCTCTGCGCCCAGACCAGCCTCTGCAACATCTCAAATCATGTCCATCGACACCAGGATCTCGCGAGGCTTGGCTCCGTCGCCGGGGCCGATGATGCCGCGATCTTCGAGGATGTCCATCATGCGGGCGGCGCGGCCGTAACCGAGGCGCAGACGACGCTGGAAAAGGCTGGTGGAGGCCTTCTTTTCCTGGCGCATGACTTCCAGACACTTCTCCAGTGTCTCTTCTTCCTCCGCGTTGACGCTGTTGCCGCCTTCTTCGTCATCGCCCATGAAATCGTTGCCGTCGTCATCGACACGGACATCAAAGACGGGTTTGCCCTGGGAAACACAATGAGCCACGAGATCGTGCAACTCATCATCGGTGACGAGCGCGCCTTGGCTGCGGATCTGCTGCGCACCGCCGGGCGGGACGTAGAGCATGTCACCCTTGCCCACGAGATTCTCGGCGCCCTTGCGGTCAAGAATGACGCGGCTGTCGAGAGCGGAGGAAACCTGGAAGGCGATGCGTGTGGGGATATTGGCCTTGATGACTCCGGTGATCACATCCGCACGCGGTGTCTGGGTGGCGACGATGAGGTGAATGCCCGCAGCGCGCGCCATCTGGGTGATGCGGGCGATGGAGCCCTCAATGTCCGCAGGAGCGGTCTGCATCAGGTCGGCCAACTCGTCAATGATGACAACGATGTAGGGCAGCGTGTCAGGGATCTCAAGCTCCTGGCTGCGGCGCGGCGGCGGTTCAGAGTCGCCATGCCAGATGCCGCTGTCATCCTCAGGCAATTCCGTTGGCAGCGCCTCGCTGTCGGGAGCGACTTCCTCCCATGGTGCCGTGGTACCATCAACAAGATGATCGGCTGCCGCAGCGGCTTTGGCAAAGGCTGCAGAAACGCGCACGTCATCGGTGCCCACGCTTGTCACGGGACTGACACCGGAACTGAGCAAGACCGAGGGAGCGTTTTTCGCAGCGATCGCCGCAGCGGCCTTGCGCGCTTCATTGTCGGCGGCGCGTTTGCGGTTGCGGTTGTTGAAGACTTCGAAATTGCGGCAGCCTTCGTGGGCAAATATCTGGTAGCGGTTTTCCATTTCCTTGACCACCCAGCGCAGGGCCATGAGCGCCTTCTTTGGATCGGTGACCACGGGCAGGGCCAGATGCGGCAGCTCGGCGTAGGCCTGCATTTCCACGACTTTCGGGTCGATCATGATGAAGCGTAATTCATCAGGCGCAAAGCGGCACAGCAGACTGGTGATGATGCCATTGATGCAGACGGATTTACCCGACCCAGTGGCACCGGCCACAAGCAGGTGCGGCATGGCGGCGAGATCGCCGATGATGGTCTTGCCATACACGTCCTTGCCCAGTGCGATCGGGATCTTGGCCTTGCCATTGGCGAAGACATCGTCCTCCAGAAGCTCACGGATGCGAACCGCGATCTTCTCTCGGTTCGCCAGTTCGATGCCCACGGTATCCTTACCGGGGATTGGGGCCAGAATGTTGATGCGTTCGGCGCAGGTGGCGCGGGCGATATCGTCATCCAGTGCCGCGATGCGGGCCACACGCAATCCATCGACCGGGCGGACTTCGTAGCGGGTGATGGCGGGACCGCGGGTGATGTCACCGGCCTCGACCTTCACCCCAAAACTGGCCAGCGCCTTGACAATGGTGTCCTGGATCGCCAGCAACTCGCCTTTGTCCGTAGGCACGCGCTCGGCGTCATCAGCCCAATGCAGCAGATCCAGCTCGGGCAGTTTGTAATCTTTAAAGCGAACCGTGAGTCCGCCAAGCGATCCATGCGGAGCCTGCTCAATCTTCTGGGCGCGCTTTTTCTCCCAGACTTCGGAGAGCTTGGGCTTGTCCTTGTCTTCCTCGTGGTGCACTCGAGGTGCCGAGGAGTCGATGATTTTTGGTTTGGGCGACTCAAAGGTCAGTCCCAGCTCGGGTGTCATCAACGGCCCCGAAGGCGCGGACACGTCGGGCCGGATTTCTTCCTTGGCAGTCCGTTTCCGGCGCATCACCGCTGCGGGCACGGACCCAGGATTGGCCGCCTCCCGCGCTTCCAGTTCGGCCTGCTCGGCGGCCATCTCCCGGCGGATGCGGGCGCGCTCAATCATGAACTGCACCTCGCGTTTGATTTCATCAATGACTTCGAGCGGATGCAGTCCGCTGGCCAGAAAGAAGCCCACTGCATAGATGCTGCCAAGGACGATCGAAGAACCGAGCCGGCCAAGCAGGATGGAGAAAATGTTTCCCCCGACCAGATAACCGATCCCACCACCTCCACCGAGCGGCGTGATGTCATCGCGGGAATTGAGGATGCCCTGAACTTCCATGATGGCCGCCGCACTGATGATCATGAGCGCCACGCCGAGCCATGAACGGCCGGTGACTTTGATGCTGGAGGACAGTTTGCAGACACCGAACCATGTCACGCTGATCGGCAGCAGATACACAGCCCATCCTGCCAGAGCCAGGGAGTAGCCAGCCAGGATCGCCCCCAGCGTACCAATGAAATTATGCGTCACGCCGGGGCTCTGTCCTGCCGTGCTGAAATGCGCCCAGGCCGGCAGGTCACTTGGATTGTACGAGATCAGCGCCAGCAGATACATGGCCGCAAGAACAAGCATCCCAATCCCAATGGGATCATTCCATGGGCTGTCTTTCTGC
>CANJVS010000098.1 GCA_947477755.1 Verrucomicrobiaceae bacterium
GGATGCCTGCACCGTCGAGGCCAGCTTTCATCTCAAAAGCACGCGCGCCGTGGATGCCGTGCTGGAGGAGGCCGGCCTGGAGCCCTGTCAGGATGGTGAACTGCTCATCAAGCGCACCGTCAGCGCCAGCGGCGCTAACAAACAATTTGTCAATTGCTCACCGGTCACCATCCAGGTGCTCAAGGGCCTGGGTGAGTTCCTTGTGGATCTGCACGGACCACACGATCACCAGTCGCTCAATTCCCAGGACCGTCAGCTTGAGATGCTCGACAAATTTGCCGGAATCGAGGACCTGCTCGGCAGCTACGAGGACGCCTGGAAACAGTGGCGCACCTGCCTTTCCGAACTCGATGAACTGGAGAACAGCGAGCGTGCCGGCAGCCAGCAGATCGACATGCTGAAATTTCAGATCCAGGAGATCGCCGCCGCACATCTCAAACCGGGCGAGGAAGAAGAGATTGAATCGCGTCACCGGATCGCCGCCAATGGCGCACGCCTTGCCGAATTGTGTGGGGCCATCACCAGCCGTCTGAGTGATGGCGAGGGCGGCGTGCTTGAGGCGCTGCGTGAGATTGGGCGCAGCATTCATGATCTGGAGAAAATCGATCCCGGCACGGCGGCGATATTTGAGGGCTTCAAGTCCGCGCAGATCGAGCTGACCGAGCTGGAGAGCAGCGTGCAGGATTACGCGGATGATCTGGAAACCGACTCCGCCGAACTGGCACGGCTCGACCAGCGCATCCACACCATCCAGAGCCTGAAGCGCAAGTATGGCTCCAACGTCGCAGCCATCCTTGAATTCCAGAGCGATGCCGCGCAGCGCCTAGCCAGGATCGAGAACCGCAGTGAAGAGATCGAGCGTCTGCAACAGCTCGTCAAAGAGCGCCGCGCGCAGGTCGAAAAGCATGGCCGGCAGCTCAGTAAAAAGCGCAGCGACGCAGCGCCAAAGCTGGCCAGAGAAATCGCCGTGCATCTCGCTGATCTTGGTTTCAAGCGCAGCGTTTTTGAAGTGCAACTCACCGCTCTGGCAGAGCCTGGCCGCCATGGCTTGGAGCAAGTCGATTTCCAGTTTGCCCCGAATCCGGGTGAGCCTCTCAAGCCTCTGCGCCTCACCGCCAGCAGTGGTGAAATGTCCCGCGTCCTGCTCGCCGTGAAGAGCGCACTAGCCAGGCAGGATGCCGTCGGCCTGCTCGTCTTTGATGAGATCGACGCCAATGTCGGCGGCAACATTGCTGAAGCCGTGGGCCGCAAAATGGCCTCGCTCGGCAGCACCCATCAGGTCATCGCCATCACCCACTTTCCGCAGGTCGCCTCGCTTGCGCAGAGCCACTTCGTCGTCACCAAAGACATCGAAGGCAACCGCACCAAATCCACCATCAGGGAAATCATCGATGACGAGCGTGTCGGTGAACTCGCCCGCATGCTGGGCGGCAAAACCGAGTCGGCGCGCGAGCACGCCAAGGCCCTGCTCGCAGGCTGATTTCAAGTGGCCCGCACAGTCCCCTGTGCGGTTCATGAGCTGACCACTTTCCACTTTGCAGTCCCAGCTCACCCAGCCAGACTCCCCGAGCATGTCTGCTGCCGCACCTGATGTCTTCCCGCCCACGATGTGGAGCATGGTCCGTCTTGCTGTGGCAGAGGGGCGACCGGGGGCGGATCAGGCACTTGATGAGCTGTGCCGACTTTATGAAAAGCCGATCCTGATCTACATCCTTCGAGCAGGCCATGCGCTAGAGATTGCGCAGGATTTGAAGCAGGCGTTCTTCGAGCAATTGCTCGCCAAAAATGCCCTGGCAGATGCCGAGGCCACGCGGGTGAAATTACGCGCCTTCTTGATCACCAAGCTCCAGAGCTTCCTTATCGACCGGCATCGCCACGACATGGCGCAGAAGCGTGGCGGCGGGCGCGTCGAAAACTTCGCCGACCTCAGCGAGACGCAGGCCCTTTTGGCCGAACCGGTGGATCAGATGACACCCCTCATCGCCTTTCAGCGCCAATGGATGGAGACACTGGCCGCCACTGCCATGGAGCAGCTACGCGCCGACTACGCCGCGCGTGGTCAGGCTGATCTACACGCCGCCATCGCCCCCTTCATCACCAGCAGCAGTGAGGAAAGCATCGCCGCCCTGTCACTCCGCCTCGGCAGACCCGAAGGCACCCTGAAGAGCGACATCTCACGCCTCCGCGCCAAGTGCCAAAGCCTCATCCGCGATCAAATCGGCGCCACACTGGATGATCCCACACCTGCGAACATCGACGCAGAACTGCGGGAGCTGATGGGCTGTCGCGGCTGACCACCGAAGCCCTGATTTTAAACCGCTGATAGGATGCTAACGAGACGCTAATCCCAGAAACCCCAATACTTCTTTCTTCATCAGCGGTAAAAAAATATTTCAGCATCGTTGCAACCCTTCCGCCCGCTTTGCGAATCACTCTTTGAACATGAACTCCGTCCCTATGAACAACATCAGCCGCTCCCTCGCCGCGACTTCGTCTAAAACTCTGCCCTTCATCACCGTGATATTACTGCTTGTCGGTAAAGTCATAGCTGTCGGTCCAGATTCGACACCCGCTGATCGTGGCAAAATGTTGTTGAGCGATAACCTCAGTCATGCCGCCGACGAACCCAACTGGCAGCGTGCACATGGAAAATGGGAATCTAGCGACAGTGCACTACGAGGCTCGGAGTTGGATAAAGATAAACACGGCGCAACCATACGTCGTGCTTTGTCGTTCAAAGACTCCGTTCTTGAGTTCGATGTGAAACTGGATGGCACCAAGCAGGTGACTCTGAGCATCGACGACGACATTGATCACATTGCCCGTATCACATTAAGCCAAAGCAGCTTTAAGGCGCAGAAAGATGATCACGATCACGCAGGGCCAGACAGTGGGACGGTCTTTGTTCAGTCCATCAGCAATGGCGACTTCGTTTCCTGTCACGGAGGGCATGACATCCGTTCTCGGAGCAGGAAAGCGGATGAATACGCCGGAGTTGAATTCCTTTTGTGTAGCCTTGAATTCAAGCTTGAGAATGAAGTCGTTGAAGACCTTTGGTGAATACCAAAAGACACCATTCCCTTTGGGCGATGAAGTCGTGACATCTCCATCTTTCAAACGGATGTCTCCAGGGCCAGTATGTTTCCAGCCCTCTGTATGATCACGATCAAGCAGCGGAATGAAGCCGGGTTTCTTCCTTCATTAGCGTTAAATCAGCGTCTTATCAGCGGTTAATAATTTCTGACTCTTTGCAACCCAGCCGACTGCTTTACGAATCACTCTTTGATCACCAGACTATCTCTTCCATGAAAACTCTCGTCCGCTCATTTCTCCTCACCACTCTTTGCTCGACTCTTCGCGCTGCCGAACCGGGATTTGTTGACTTGCTGCATAATGACAGCGGCCTTTTTAAAATGTCGTTCTCATTGCGCAGGTGGGTGATTTCGTCGCGCAACCAACGCAGTTCGCCCACCTCGCCTGCGGCTCGGAGGGCTGCGTTGCCGAGTTGCGTTGGTTGGCTTAACCTTGAAGGTTGCGCCCACCGGTAAAGGTACTGGTGTCCACACCAAAATCCGCTGCGAATTGAGGCACCGTTTTGCCAAGATTGAAGGGATCCATGACCTGCGCTTCGAAAACACTGCGGTAACGTTTTCGCAGGGTTGTTTTCATGCTGCTTATTCGCTTATCTCTTGATCCAGCATTCCAGCGCACCTCAGAACGCCCGGGAAGTGCAGCAGGCTTGCTTTCCACAGGCTTTGCTGGCAACTGCTCATCTGCATCCCTTCCTCATTCCTTGTCGCTCTCCCACCTCTATCTCCACATTCCGTTTTGTCATCGCGTCTGCCCGTATTGCAGCTTCTACAAGCACACACCGGGAGCCACGCCGATGGCGGAGTTTGTGGATGCCGTGTTGCAGGAGGCACGGAGTCAAAGAGCGCTGCATGAGCTGAAGCTGGACACGGTCTATCTTGGCGGAGGAACACCCACGGCGCTGAGTGAGACACATTTGGAAAAGCTGCTCACGGGTCTGCGTGAGACACTGGATTTATCGGCGGTGAAGGAGTTCACCTGTGAGGTGAATCCGCGCACTGTGACGGAATCGAAGGCCGCGATGATGCGAGGGCAGGGAATCGACCGCATCAGTCTCGGCATTCAATCCTGGGATGAACCGACGCTGAAAACTCTGGGACGCGATCATGCTCCGGCGGATGCCGAGGAGACCTACCATCTGCTGCGCGGGGCGGGTTTCCGAAGTGTGAATGTGGATCTGATGTTTTCCATCCCGGGACAGAGTCTGGAAACCTGGCAGCGCACGGTCGAGCACACGATCTCGCTTAACCCCGATCACATCTCCGCTTACAACCTGAACTATGAGGAGGATACGGAGTTCTTTGAGCGTCTTCGCCGCGGTCAGTATCGCGAGGATGAAAGCCGCGATGCAGAGTTCTTTCACACCTCGCTCGATCTGTTGGAATCCGCCGGCTATGAACATTACGAGATCAGCAATTACGCCCGCCCCGGGCATCGTTCCGCGCACAATGAAAGCTATTGGATGGGGGAGGAATACCTTGGTCTCGGCCCCAGCGCCTTTTCAACCATGGCAAGCCATCGCTGGCAAAACATCCCGGATACCACGCGCTATCTTGAATTGATTCAGTCCGGCCAGAGCGCGGCCCAGCCTGGTGAGCACCTGACACCTGAGCAACGCCGCACAGAGCGTTTTGGTCTGGAGCTGCGCACTGCGCACGGCCTGCCGCTGAGCCTGGTTCGCGCGCCTGAACAGCGCATGGTTCAGATCCTGCAGAGCGAAGGTTTACTGGAGGTTCAGAACGATCACATCCGCCTCACCCGCATCGGCAAGCCGCTGGTCGATTCGGTGGCCGTGGCACTGCTGGGCGATGGTGGGTAGCCCATTGGTCTTCAGTTTTCGGAACCGGGGTGGAATTGTCAAAGGGCATCAGGGTAGTCCGGATGTGCCTGGACAATTGTGGTTGAGATTGAAATAAAAGCCTTCTGCCGTTAGTCTCCGGCCCATGGTTTTCCGCTACTTACTTTTTTCCCTCCTGGCTGCACTCGTGAGCTGTGAGTCCACGGCACCGACCGCGGTTCAGATGGATGAGCTGGAGGTGAAGGTGCGGGCTCAGTATCGTGAGGATTATGCGCAGCTGGATCAGCAGCGTGCCGCAGGGGAGATCACAGCGGAAAAATATGCGGATGAGCACGCCCGACTGGATAATCGAGTGCGGAACAAGGTGGACACGATGCTTTGGAACCGCCACGCGCTGGCACAGAGCGAAATGAAAGCGAACGGTATTCCAACGCCTGATGCTCCGGTAAACCTGACGCCTCCTGGGGTGGGGCAGACGCAGGGTTCACTCTATAATTCCATGCGTCAGAACGGCATGGGCATGCAATCGCAGGGCGGCAATCTCATGCGCGACATGGGTGGCGGTAACTTCAATCAACGCCGTTCGGGCACCATTTATGATGGGCGATAGCCTGCGCTGATGAATGCGCGGCATCTGGAAACCGTGGCCGGTTCAGTCATCGCTCAAACCTTGCGGCGACTGCCTGAGGATATCCGTTGCGCGGCTGAGGGTTGTATGATCGAGATCGCTTTCATGAAAGAATGTCAGGTGGCAAATGAGGCGATGGAGGAGGATTTGCTCGGACTCTTTGAAGGTTGCCCGCATGGTGAGGTCGAATCCGGATGCACCTTGGCTGATCTCCCGCGCATCCGTCTCTTTCTCGACAATCTATGGGATTATGCCGGGCACGATCGCAAGCTGTACCGGGATGAAGTGCGGCTGACATTGCTGCATGAACTGGGGCACTATTTGGGTCTCGACGAGCAGCAAGTGGAGGCGCTGGGGCTGGCATGAGGATTTCCTGCTTTCCATCGGTGACGGCGTTTGGCAGACTGCTCCCATGATGTGGTTCTACAACAACGAAGCAGAGGCAGACGGTCCTCATGACGAATCCGGGATGAGTGCGCTCGTTCGTTCGGGCCGGATCCATGCACAAACGCTGGTCTGGCAGGATGGGATGGATCTTTGGTGCGAGGCCGGTTCGCTGAATCCAGGCTGGTGGCAATCAGCCATGGCTGACTCCCTGCCAGCGCGCCGCCATCACGCGTCACTGACTCCGGTCGAATCAGCAGCGGAGTCCAAAATCGCCGGACTGCTGAAGCGGTTCTTCGGGAGTGTTTAGTTACTTCCTCCGTTCCAGCACGATGCGGAAGCTGATCGTGGGGCGTTTGGTGTCTGGCGGCACGGGGGTGCGGGCAGATGAAAGCAACTCGTCGGGGTTCGCGCTGCGCCAGTTGCCGCCACGTACCGTTCCGAGGTTGCTCTTCGTTTTGCCATCCGCATTCTTGGTGGCCTCAAAGTCCGTGTCCACCCACTCGGAAGCATTGCCTGCCAGGCCGATGATGCCACGTTCATTGGGTGCAAACGCGCCCACGGGAGCCAATTGGGGAAAGTGATCTTCGTATCCGGGGATGACGTTTTCCAGATTGGCTTTCCGGCTGGCATTCATGTTGGCGAAATTATCGACATTCTCCGGAGGCGGCCAGTCAAAGCCCCATGGGTAGATGCCGCGGATGCGCCCGCTTCGCTCACTCGGACTGGCTCCGCGCTCCAGGGGCAGGCCCACGGCACGGCTCCATTCTTCATCTGTGGGGAGACGATACAGATCCTTGGCTCCGATCAGCCCCGCATTGCGCTCGTGCTCGGTGAGCCAGGCACAGAAGGCTCTCGCCTCCTCACGATCCACGGCAACGACGGGCTGAGTCCCGCCTTTGCCTTCGATGTCCATGTTGCCTGGTTTGCGGCCGTTCGTGGCTTTCACAAACTCCAGGTAATCGCGTCGGCGTGTTTCAGTGGCGGCGATCATGATGCCTTCCACAAGCGGTACAAATTTCATGCCAAGCGCGTTCGCCCTCCATTCGCGTCCGAAGGTCACCGCCTGACGTGTTTGCATGTCGGAGAAAAGTTCCAGCAATTCACCCGGCCGGACGTCACCTTCCAGAACCACGTCGGAGAAACCCTCCTCCCTCAATTCATACTCCACCAAACCGCTGCGCACGCGCGGCAGCTCCAGTGGTGTGTAACCCTGAAATTCATCATGCTGAAAGACACGGATTTTTTCCGGTGTGCTGCGGATGATGACGCTGCCATAGGTCTGCCGAACGACGCGCAAGTGAAAGGCCTGCCAGTCGGATTTTTCGGAACCGTTGGCAGTCTCTGGTTCCCGCTCGTCAGGCATGTCGTCCGCCGCCGGATTGGTGCTGTCCACATAGTAGAACGGCTCGACTTCATAGTGGTGCTCCTGGCTGAGGAATCCGGCACTGCGGTCGATGTCGGTGAGCCAGTAGCGGAAGGCCTCTGAATCACCAACGGGCACGACGATGAAGTAAGCGCTGTCCTTGCTTGCGGAGGCACGCACGACTTTGCCTTCGAAAGATCGGCCTGTGGCTTCGAGGAAACGTTTGAAATGTTTGATCTCCGCGGGCTGGACGGTGATGTGACCACCGGGTGCCGGTTTGAAAGTCATGCCCAGACTGTTGACCCAGCGTTCGCCGGGTTGCGGCAATTTGGTGGCTTCGAGCACGAGATCATATTCTGCGGGCTTGGCGCGGTTGGCTGAGTGTTCGATCTCCAGTTGCTTGTGGCCTGGCAGACGGAGCTGGTAGATCACAGGCACGCCTTCTTCAGGATTCAATCGCAGTGGCGTGGTGCCGAGATCATCCTCGCCGGCATACACGTGCGCTCCCGGTGGCTCGGTGGTGATCATGAGCATGGGAGTGCCTTTTTGCACAGCCACCTTTTCCACGCCGGCTTCCTTTTGCGCCAGCCACATGCCAAATCCCACGGCAAGTCCAAGAACCACGGCTCCGGCGGCAGCCCATTGCCATGCGGCGCGCCGGGATGATGGAAGGGGCTGACCCTGCAAATCGAGCGCCATTTCATGGGCACTGGCGTAGCGGTTCTTGGCCTTTGGAGCGCAGGCGGTGCAGATCACTCGGTGCAGCCGCTGCCAGACATCCAGACTTTCGCCCGCTTCGCTGCATGAAGGAATGTCCGGGAAGTCGAGGCGATCCTTTCCCGTGCTGGCTTCATAGAGCACCATGCCGAGAGAAAAAATGTCTGATTCCGGCGAGCC